>DDNV01000063.1:13545-14954 GCA_002341315.1 Cellvibrionales bacterium UBA2511 | reverse complement strand
TATGGCCTGCAGACCGCTCCGTTCGCGATCAAAGTCCTTGCGACGAAAAAAAAGCTTCACCAACACATGGGCACCACCCCAATGGGTTCTGAACACCAGTCGACGGCCGGGGAGATGGCGATAAATCTCTTCACAGACCATGCTGTCGAGCCCGGTGGCCTGCAGGGAAAATGGTGCCGCCAACGAAAGATCACTCCGCTGCAGCGCATCCAGAGTCAGTGGGTCATTCATCCCGAGCCGCCCCCTTAGCGTACATTTTTCGCATCACGGCCTGCTCCAGCGAAGCCAGGGACCAGGGATAAGGGCTTGCCTCGTTGTACGCCGTATAGAGCAATCGGCGTTCATCCCGGGCCAGAGACGGGCTGTGGCGCAGCAGCGTGTCCAGGTCCCGCAGGCCGGCCCAGCGACTGAAGATCCGCTTGCATTTTTCCAGATCAATCAGGCGCAATTCGGTGGGATCATTATCCGAGAAATAAATATGCTTGGCGTAAAGACAGCCATGTTTCACCCCGGCGGAGTGCAGTCGGCCGATCAGCTGCCCCAATGCGCAAAGCCCGTTGGCGCGATCACGATCCGGCATTGTCCGGGCGAGCCATACATCGAAAGGCGAGAACTGTTCTAGCGCGGCAGTGGCCAGAATCGCCCGGTCCTCTCTGAGACTTTCCCGCCCGACGCAGATAACCTCTAGTGTCTGGACCCCCTGCCTTTTCAGCCAGCTTATTTTCTGCCACTCCCGCAATGCAACCGGAATGCCCCGTATCGGGCTACCGGGAGTGCGGCAGTTATAGTTGGCCTGACGCTTGAGATAGAAAGTTTGCCGTTGACCGTTCACGGGAACCGACAACTGACCCACTTCGCTTCGACCACCGCGGGTCAGGTTAGGTTCGTCCACCCGCTCAATGGCGACATTCCACCAGGCGGAAAAATGGTCCAGATTCAGCGATTCAAAAAGCGCGACAAACGTTGGTTCAAGCTGAAAAAACTGCGCTTTCATCTATTCCCGCCCCGCAAAAAACGCCAGCACCTTGCGGATAAATGTCTTGTCAGCCGCAGTGAGTCGATCCCTGCCGACATAGTGAAGGTAAAAGCGCAATCGCACAGTTCGGCTGAGACAGTATTTGGCCACTTTATCGAGACAGGCGATATCCTTAATCTTCTTGTAGGCCAAAAGCGGGCCCCTCCACGTCTGCCCCATCGGACAATCGATCAGATACACTTCTGGCGTCACCTCCCCGGCCACCAGAATATTGCGCCACTTCAAATCGTTGTGGGCAAAGCTGTTGGCATGGAGCCGTTTGGCCACCTCAGCCACCTGAACCACAACCTGATCCAGCCAGGTGCGATCCCGCAGTAACTCGGGCCGCTGCCTGACCAGAGAATGCAGGTCGATGGCACCGGGCACTTCCTCG
>DDNV01000063.1:10835-13468 GCA_002341315.1 Cellvibrionales bacterium UBA2511 | reverse complement strand
TGCGATCTCGCAGTAACTCGGGCCGCTGTGTGACCAGTGAATGCAGGTCGACAGCACCGGGCACTTCCTCGGTTATCAATACGCCCCTGGCGCCGGATTCACCATAGGCCGCGATGGGCGGCACCCTGAGGCCCAGCCCGCGAAACAACAGCAGGTTTTCCCATTCGGCCCTGACGCGGCTTCGCCCCAGCCAGCGCCTGACGGCTTTACCCCGCCGCGAATAGCGTTTCACATAATAGGATTTTCCGTCGATTTCCGTCAGTATCAACTCACTGATAGGGCAACGGGTAACCCGCCGGCCGGTAATGGCAAAGACACTGTCCAGAGAGGAGAATCGTTCTGCGGCGGCCTCACTGAGAATCGCCCTATCGACAAACCAGCAGGACATCAGGTGTGATACCCCTTTCTGATGCCCTTGCGGTGCAGCTGATCGGCGTCCTCGCGCACGGCCTGCCAGAGCCGACGGTTTTCATCGCGGGCCGTTCGCAGAGTCTGCTGTTTGTACTCCACCAGGAAACAAGCCACATCCCGCTCGTCGAAACCCACCCGGCGCGCGGAGTAAAAGAGTGCAGCCAGATCCTTGTGTCGCCAGCGGCGGGGAGTGCGGTGACGGATCTGCACCCGGTGCAGGTCAATCAGATAAAGTGGTCGCTTTGATACGGCAACTGTGTCCATTGCCGGAGAGGTATCGAGCAGAAAGTGGCACAGGTAGTAATCCCGGTGATTAATACCGTTGTCATGCAGGGTTCTGGAAATACGTGCCAGCCGTCGCACCAGGGCGCGACGTTCGCTCACCCCCATGGCAGAAAGCACCTGGGGATTGCAATATTCATCCAGGGGCAATGTGGGCTCCAGCGCCCGGGTAATCAGGAAGGATTTTTCGTTGGCAGGGTTCCAGCCGCGTCGACCGAACGCCACTGCCGTCATGGTTTCCACCCCCAACTCCGCCAGACGGGAGATGGCACGATATTCATTTTCGGCACCCAACACCGGGGCGCGCAGATAGAGCAGGTTTTTGAGCAACTCCCCGATACCGATACCGGCATGGGTTTTCACGAAGTACGCGGCACCTTCGCACTCAAAACGGGTGGTGCGACGGTCGCCCATATCCCGAAACAGTTCACCGGTCAGCGAAAACGCCGCCTCAAACGGGTCGCTGTCCCGCCATCGCGACGCGAAAGGCTCTGCCAGAAACAACTTCAAGCTGCGCCCCCCAGAATAACGTCCGCCGCTCGCTCGGGCATGCTGTATAAATCGGTCTCGTCAGCAAACCGCAGGGCGTTGTCGTGCCAGCGTGCGCGATCCCGGTCACTGGCCAGCATCTCCGCAAGCAGACGGTTGAAAGCCGACTGGTCGAACGGCTGAGCAGCCACACGACCGCAGTCCGCATCCAGTACATAATGGGCGTAGCCACAAACTTCGGTCACCAGCAAAGGCAGGCCGGCCACCAAGGCTTCCAGCAGCACAGTACCGGTGTTTTCGTGGCGGGCCGGATGCAGCAGCAGGTCGGCCGCCAATAAAAAATCCGGGACGTCGGACCGGCCGCCAGGCATAAAGACCTGCGTCCCGATGCCCAACTGACTCGCCAGACCCTGCATTTTCGCAGGATCGTCAGAACCCAACGCCACCAACCGGGTTCGGGCGCGCAGCGCTTCGGGCAGCGCCGCCAGGGCCTGAATACTGCGATCGAGTCCTTTGCGCTCAAAGTCTGATCCTATCTGAACCAGCAATAGCCCATCGGCTGGCAGGGCGAATTCTGCGCCCAGCTTCTGGCGGGCGGCAACCCGCAACTCGGCGGCATTGACCGGGGCGCGGCGATCGGGAGAAATACCCGGCGGCAACAGATGGAAACGGTGCCCGGGCGTGGCGTAATACTGTTTGAACAGGGCCTGTTGGGTGGCAGAGATCATCAACAATTCAGTATTTGCCGCAGGCGAGAAAACCGCTTTTTCATAGGCAGAAAAATGCCGGTAGCGCGGACTGTAACGATACCAGGGCTTTCGCAGTCGGCGGGATTTGTCCTCGAAACAGGGGTCTGCTGCGTAATAGACATCGAGGCCGGGCATTTTGTTGAAGCCGACCACCCGATCGACCGGACGCCTGCGCATGTCGACCTCAACCCAACGGGTAAACTTTTTATAGCGGCGGTGATTGAACCAGGACCGCACCGGCACGGTTACCACCTCAAACCCCTCCGGCACATCCCCCTGCCAACTCAGCGTATAAACTCTGATACGGTGTCCGCGCTGCTGACAGGTTTGCGCAATCCTGACCAGATCCCGCTGCAAACCGCCAAACGGAAAATATTTGTAGAGTAAAAATGCCAGTTGCATCAAATCGCTCCATGGTCCGCCAGCAGCTTCTGCAGGCGCTCAAATACATTGTCGGGGGCAATACGGGTAAAGCATAGCGGTTGTTCACGCTGCAGGTCGAATAGCCGTGCATCTTCAGCGGTGGGCTGGTATCGACAGGTTTTCTGCAGACAGGGTGCGCAGGGAAAGTCGCTGGCAAGATGAACTTGCGAGGAACCATAAGCCCCTGTCAACCCGGGATTGGTCGGGCCAAACAGCGACAGACAGGGCACATTGAGTGCTGCGGCAAGATGTGCTAGTCCGGTATCAACGGCGACGCAG
>DDNV01000063.1:0-10733 GCA_002341315.1 Cellvibrionales bacterium UBA2511 | reverse complement strand
CCTGTGCTCCCGCCACCACCCCGGCCATACCGGCCAACGATAATGGCGGCAGCACCTGCACCCGCCGAAGGCCCTCGGCAATCCGTTCTGCCCGGGCTTTTTCCTCGGCATTGCCCCAGGGCAGCTGAATCCCGATTTCACGCTCGACCAGCTTTTCAGCCAGCTCTCGCCAATACAATTCGGGCCAGTGCTTGCTGGACCAGGTAGTGCCATGAAAAAACAGCACCTGGGGCTGACCCGGGGAGGACCCGGCCAGGGCCTGACGATCCAGACCGTAGTCACCGAGTCCGGTCGGCATGGCGTAACCCAGTGCCGCCGAAAATAACTGCCGCACCCGCTCGACCGCGTGCTGGCCTCTCGGTACAGCAATGGGCTGGTGGTAAAACAATGCTGCCAGCGATTCCCTCGCCGAATGCCGGTCCAGACCAAATCTTGGGCCTTTTGCATAACGGGTCAGCCAGGCGCTCTTCAACAGGCCCTGTGCATCGATCACTGCATCGTAGGAGCGCTCGGCAATACGGCTTTTGAACTCGGACCACTCGCCACTGCGCCGGGCCTGCAGCGGGTGTTTTCGCCAGCGCCGCAGGGCAACCGGAATCACCCGATCAACTGCCGGGTGCCAGGTCGGCACTTCCATAAAGGACTCCTCCACCACCCAGTCAAAACGAATGCCGGGAATGGCAGCAGCCGCATCGGTGAGTGCCGGCAAACTGTGGATCACATCACCCAGGGACGAGGTTTTGATCAGCAGTATCGACGTCATGGTGCAGGCACCAGTCGATCGAGAGCCGACGTCACCCGTTCCGGGTATAACTCGACGAGACACTTGAGGTGCCCCAATGGGCACTCGCGCTTGAAGCACGGCCCGCAATCCACGGGAATTGATAAAACTGCCACCTCGTCATTGAGCGGTGGGGTGAAGGCGGGCGAGGTGGAGCCATAAACCACAACCAGCGGACGGTTCAGGGCGGCAGCGATGTGCATCAATCCGGAATCATTGCTCACCACAGCATCCACGGTCGACATCAGATCGATTACCTCATCGAGGCTGGTTTTCCCCGCCAGATTATGGCATTGGCCCCGCTGCTGCTCTGGCAAACCATCGATAATGGCCTGCGCCACCGGGCGGTCTTTTTCAGAGCCCAGCAACCAGACCTGCCAGCCCCTGGCAATCTGGTGGCCGGCCACGGTCGTGTAATGCTGCTCCGGCCAGCGCTTGGCCGGGCCGAACTCCGCTCCGGGACAGAGTGCCAGAATGTTTTGGTTGGCCTGAAGGCCAAACTGCTGGCGCAGTGCCGGAACCCGGTCTGTTTTCGCATGCAGGTCGGGCTTCGGTAGCTTGTCCGACAGCGTGGCAGTCCGAGGCAGGGCCAGGGCATCAAAACGCTGCACCATCAGGGGGTACTGCTGCCTGTCCAGATGGCGGAGGTCGTTCAACAGCAGATAGCGCATTTCCCCTTTCCAGCCAGTCCGGACAGGAATCCGGGCCAGCCAGGGAATCAGCGCTGATTTGAGGGAATTAGGCAACACAATGGCCTGACGGTAACCTTCGGCACGCAATTCCCGGGCAATCCGACGGCGCACCGACCACATCAGGCTGCCGTGCCCAACGGGCATATCAATCGCCCGCTCGACCTCCGGCATACGCGCCAGCAGTGGTCGACTCCAGGCCGGTGCCAGCACGTGAATCTGATCGTCCGGAAACTGCTGCTTGAGAAGAATAAACAGGGACTGCGCCATCACCATGTCCCCTATCCACGAGGGGCCGATGATGAGAATTTTTTTACCCGATACCATGCAATGTCCCGGCGGAACCGGGCTTACTGCCCCACCGGCGCAAGCCACTCCTGATGCTCACCGCGAAGGCCGCGCACCAGATCAAAGTACTGTGACTGCAGTTGCCCGGTGATGGGACCCCGTGCGCCTTCGCCAATGGTGCGGCCATCCAGCTCCCGGATGGGCAACACCTCGGCCGCAGTGCCTGTGAAAAATGCTTCATCGGCAATATAGACCTCGTCGCGTGTGATCCGTTTTTCCACTACCTGATAGCCGGCTTCGCCGGCCAGCTGCATAACTGTTTTCCGGGTAATACCGTCGAGGCAGGAGGTCAGTTCCGGTGTATAGAGCACCTTGTCGCGAACGATGAAGACGTTCTCACCGCTGCCCTCGGCGACATACCCTTCCGGGTCCAGCAACAAAGCCTCTTCACAACCGCAATCCAGCGCTTCCCGCAGGGCCAACATGGAATTGATGTAATTACCGTTGGCCTTGGCCTTGGTCATGGCAATGTTGACATGGTGGCGGGTGAAGGACGACGTGCGAATGCGGATACCCTTTTCCAGGGATTCCGGACTCATGTAGGAAGGCCAGGTCCAGGCGGCAACAATCACGTGGGTTTGCAGGGAATCAGCCCGCAACCCCATACCTTCGGAGCCGAGAAAGGCCATCGGTCTCAGGTAGGCTTCGTGCAGATCATTCTCCAGCACCACCTGTTTCTGCGCTGCATTCAGTTGATCCCTGCTGAAGGGCATTTTCATGCCCATGATCTTGGCGGAATTGAACAGTCGGTCCGTATGATCCTTGAGCCTGAAAATGGCCGCACCGCGATCCGGCGTCTGGTAGGCGCGCACACCCTCAAAGACGCCCATGCCGTAATGCAACGTGTGGGTCAGTACGTGAACCTTGGCTTCACGCCAGGGAACCATTTCACCGTCAAACCAGATATAGCCATCGCGATCTGCAAATGACATGGGTATCTCCTAAAAATTGAGACTGACCGAAAGAACCACTGGTCAGATATTTATTCTTCTCCGAGCAACCGGTGCCAGAGTGCCGCCACCTGTTGCCGTTGCACTGCAAACTCTGCCGCACTGACCACAAGCTCCGCCTGTTGCAGCTGAAGCCGATGTCCGGCAGATCGGTAATTTTTGTAGGCGCTGATCAAAATGTCCGCATCTTCAACTGACAGGACACCACTTTCCTCAAGGCATTCGAGGATACGGATATTATCGCTCCAGCGAGTCAAATCGGGAATATCATGGGACCAGGCCAAGACCGCAAATTGAACCATAAATTCGATGTCGACGATACCTCCCGGATCGTGCTTCAGGTGGAATACCCGGTCCTGATCCGCTTTGCCACTGGCGAGGTGTTTTTTCATCCTGCCGCGCATCTCGAGCACATCGGCTATCAGCTTGTCTCTTTGCCGCGGCAGCACCAGCACCCGCTGACGAATCTCGGCAAAAGCCCGGACCAGCTTTTCGGGTCCGGCTACCGGCCTGGCGCGCACCAGCGCCTGGTGCTCCCAGGTCCAGGCTTCACCCAACTGGTACTTTTCAAAGGCTGTCAGGGAGGAAACCAGCATTCCGGAGCTACCGGATGGCCTCAATCGCATATCCACTTCATAGAGGTCGCCGGAGGACGTTTTGGCGGTAAGAATATGCACAATGCGCTGCCCCAACCTGGCAAAAAATGTCGCACTGTCCAACGGGTGTACGCCGTCGGTAGAAGCGGCCGCGTCGGCGTCGTGAAGGAAGACCAGATCGAGATCAGAGCCGTGCCCCAGTTCAATGCCGCCGAGCTTACCGTAACCGACAATCAAAAATCCTGCCGTTTCACCCTCTGCTGTTTTCGGGTAGCCATGCCGTTCCACCAGCTGGTTCCAGGCCAATTGCAGCACATGGCTCAGAATTGCCTCCGCCAGCCAGGTCAGATAATCACTCACCTTCATCAAGGGCAATATTTCTTCCAGCTCACAGGCCGCCACCCGCAGGCTGTGTGACTGCTGAAAATAGCGCAGCACTTCCATCTGGGATTCCAGATCATCGGTGGGCACCCGGAGCAATTGCTGGTGCAATTCGTCCTCAAGGGTTGATTTTTCCGGCAGCGAAAACAGCGTTCGGCTGTCCAGCAACTCATCGAGAAGTGCCGGATAGCGAACCAGCTGATCTGCCACCCAGGAACTGCCGGAAAAGAGTTTGACAGTGCTCTGCAACGCAGCCGGATTTTCCTTCAACAGCAACAGATAGGCGCTGCGGCGGGCGACGGCTTCCACCAGCTTGAGTACCCGCCCAAGGGTTTCAGTGGCATTGTCCCGCTGCCCGCAAATGCTGATCAGCTGGGGCATCAACTTATCCAGTCGGCCGCGGGTGTCATTGGCCATGGATTGCACCGACCGGCTACCGCGCAGCGTGTTGATCATCTCCGCCGCCTTTTCCGGCAGATCGTAACCCATGGTCCCGAGCTCATCGGGCATTAACTCATCACCATCGATGGCCTGCCAGACCTGCTCCGCCAACGGGTGCTCCTCAGGTGCGTCATCACCGCCATCACCCTGATGCTGCTCGGCAACCACGTCTTCGAACAACTGGTGAATAAACTGACGAAATTCGTCCAGCTGTAACAGAAACTGATCCCAGCTTGAGCAACCCATCAGGTAGGCGACCCGGCATCGACCGAGCTCATCGGCCGGTAATAACTGGGTCTGCTTGTCCTGCCACCCCTGCAGAACATGCTCCACATTGCGCAGAAACCGGTAACCCCGGTAAAGTCTTTCGGTGTCTTCGAGCGGCAGCAATCCCTCCTGCCCCAACAACTCCAGCACCTCTTTCAGCGGTGGTGTCTGGAACCGCCGGTCGCGGCCCCCACGGATAATCTGGAAGGCCTGGGCGACAAATTCAACCTCGCGTATACCACCCGCACCGCGCTTGACATCACTCACCAGACCCTTTCGTTGCACTTCTCTGTTGATCATCGCCTTCATCCCCCGCAGGGATTCAAAGGCACTGAAGTCGAGGTACTTGCGGTAGGTAAAAGGTCGCAACATCGCCATCAGCCGACTGCCCGCCGCCCGATCACCGGCCACCACCCGCGCCTTGATCATGGCGTAGCGCTCCCAATCCCGCCCCTGGGTCTGGTAGTACTCTTCCATGGCATCGAAGTTGAGCACCAGTGCGCCGCTCTGACCGTAAGGCCGTAAACGCATATCCACACGAAAAACAAAACCGTCGACGGTGGGGGTATCCAGCGCCTTGATCAGCCACTGGCCGAGCCGAATAAAAAACTCCTGATTGCTCAGACTGCGTCGACCGCCGCGGGTCTCGCCGGCTTCGGGGTATGCAAAAATCAGATCAATGTCGGAAGACACATTCAGCTCGCAGGCACCCAGCTTGCCCATACCAAGAATCACCAGCTGTTGTGGCTCACCGCTTGCATCAACCGGGGTGCCCCATTCGGCGCACGCCCGGGGATACAGAAAATCCAGCGCACCCTGCAGGCAGGCCTCGGCCAGCCGGGACATGTCTGCGGTGGTCTCCTCCAGCTCAGCTGATCGGGTGAGATCCCGCCAGATAATGCGCACCATTTCCCGCGTTCGGAATTGCCGCAACACCTTGAGAAGTCTATCTTCACTGGTGACATCACTCAGCCACAGGGCAAAGTGCTCCTTTAGCGCGGTATCGGAATAGCTGGCCTCGAGATCGCCGGATTCCACCAACTGCTGGAATAGCGTCGGCTGGCCGGCACAGGCAGCGGCAACGTATTCACTGCAGGCCCAGACCAATGGCAGCTGTCGCGCCAGTGTCCCGCCGTCAAGTAACGAGGCCAGCCACTCTTGCTGCCCAGTGGTGGCCCGTCCGGCGAAATAATTCCTGCGCAGCATCCATTGCTCCTGCAGGACTGACGGTAGTTCTTCGGGGCTTGTCAACATAGCGCAGCTTTCTCGATTCGACAGGGTAATAGGGTTGTCATAATGAAGCAGACATGGCAACAATCAGGGGCGTTCTATCCGCCCGATTCTGGGGCTACACGCATCACCTCCTCCACCGAGGTAGACCCGGCTCCCACTTTCTGGGCACCACTGAGACGCAACGTTCTCATCCCCTCTTTCATGGCCTGCAGACGCAGTGCGGAAATATTTGTGTCCGAGGTAATCAACGGTTTGATGGTTTCCGTCAATGGCAGAATCTCGTAGACACCCTGCCGCCCAAGATAACCGGTATTTCGGCACTCCAGACAACCCGCCGGACGGTAGATAGTCGCCGGGGACCTGACTTTCCAGGGACGCACCAGCGACTCCCAGTCTGACGGATCTACGGTTACTGCCTCCTTGCAGTGCGGGCAGAGTGTCCGCACCAGACGCTGGGCCATAATACCGTTGACCGTCACCTTGATCAGGTGGGCAGGAATTCCCAGGTCCAGCAATCGGGTGATCGCTGAGGGCGCATCATTGGTGTGCAGCGTTGACAATACCAGGTGTCCGGTGAGAGCGGCCTGGATCGCCATCTGTGCTGTCTCCAGATCCCGGATCTCGCCCACCATGATGATATCCGGATCCTGCCGCATCAGGGTTCGAATGCCCGCGGCGAAATCGAACTCGATTTTATGCTGCACCTGACTCTGATTGAAGCTGTCCTCGACCATCTCGATGGGGTCCTCAATAGTGCTAACGTTCACATCTTCGGTGGCGAGTCCTTTAAGGGTCGAATAAAGGGTGGTGGTCTTGCCCGAGCCCGTGGGGCCGGTGACCAGCACAATGCCATGGGGTCTACCGGTCATGGTCTCCCAGCGTTTCAGATCATCGCCACTGAGCCCCAAATCGGTAAAGCTGCGCAGCAGCACATCGGGATCGAAAATTCGCATCACCAGTTTTTCGCCAAAAGCGGTGGGCAGGGTGGACAGACGCAGCTCGACTTCACCACCCGCCGGCGTGACAGTCTTGACTCGGCCATCCTGGGGACGGCGCTTTTCCGCTACGTTCATGCCACCGAGTATTTTCAGGCGACTGGTGACAGCGGTCATAACCTGATCGGGCAGGTCATAGACCTGATGCAACACACCATCGATGCGAAAGCGAATCCGGCCCTTGTCCCGCCGCGGCTCCAGATGAATATCACTGGCCCGCTGGTCAAAAGCATACTGCAGCAGCCAGTCCACAATATTGATAATGTGCTGATCCTGAGCATCGGGATCCTTGAGGGAGCCAATCTGTAACAACTGCTCAAAATTCGTGACACCCGACTGCTTGGAGCCGGCAATGCCCTTTGCACCAAATACCGATTTGGCCAGCGAGTAGAATTCCACGGTGTACTTGGCCAGGTCGACCGGATTGACCACTACCCGTCTGATGGTTTTGCGACTGGTCTGCTCAAGGTTTGCCATCCACTCAGTGATGAAGGGCTGCATTGTCGCGATCAGCAATTCCGTGTCATTGACACCAATACACAGAATACTGTGGCGGCGGGCAAACTGAAAAGACATGACCTCGGTTACCCTGGCAACATCAACCTGCAACGGGTCGATATGTGCCACCTCCAGGCCGGCCTTCTCTGCCAGCCAGCGGGTCAGCGTATCGATATTGAGCTGCTTGCCGGGTTCCAGGGGGTTGTCTGGACGCTGACCTGCAATATAGGCCAGCGGGTGCAACAGTGCCTGCTCGCGGCTGCGCTGCGCTCCGGCGAGCATATTGGCATCACTGCGCGACAACAGGCCATCGGCCACCAGATCGTTGAGCACATTGCCCAGGTCCAGTTGGCGCTCCGGCATCTCAGCGGCTGGTACCATAACATTTACCCGATTTATCCGATTCACAGATCAGAGTATGACGGCTGAGGGTTGTAGCGACAATGATCACCGCGCGCATAGTATCAATACGCCTCACCGAATCCGGTCAAACAAAACATATTTGTTTTCTCACCCGGGCTTTCCGGGGAAAATTGACGCATACTTCCAGTAGGGAATTGCCCCTGTTTTTAGCAGGTAAAGGAAGGAGTCTGTCATGACCATCAGGCACGGCGAGGAAAGCGCCACCCACTTTCGTTCGGAACGTATCGAGTGCATGAACGGTTCCTGGTATTTTGCCGTGCGCGAGACCCATGGCATGCTCGGCCCTTTTCCCACCAGGCAGGCCGCACAAAAGGCGGCCTGTGCCTATATCAAGGATATAGAGAGCGGGCGTTCCGACGTTGAGGCCCTATCCAACCTCCGTGTACTGATGAAAACCCTATCCAGCAAGTAAGCCACTCCTGCTACCTGCCTTGTACCACAAGCCTTTAGCTCCTCCCCGCACGGTGGCAATTGCTTTTTCACCCGCCGCCCGTACACTGCAGCCATGCCAATTATGCCCATGCTGCAACAGCTGATTGCCACTCCTTCAATCAGCAGCGTCAACCCCGCCCTCGACCAGGGGAACCGGGCGGTGATTGAGTTGCTGGCAGGCTGGCTGGAAAATCTCGGTTTTACTGTGGACATCATGCCCCTGCAGGATCCCCGCAAAGCTAATTTGATCGCCACGCTGGGCAGTGGTCCCGGCGGATTAGTGTTAGCGGGTCACACCGACACGGTACCCTGCGATGAAGCCCGCTGGACACACAACCCCTTCAAGTTGCTTGAGAAAGACCAGCGCCTCTATGGTCTCGGAACCTGTGATATGAAGGGTTTTTTTCCGCTGATCATTGAAGCCGCCAGACAGTTTTCCCATCAAACACTTCAGCAACCACTGATTGTGCTGGCAACGGCAGATGAAGAGTCATCCATGTCCGGCGCACTGGCTCTGGCTGCAGCGGGCAAACCCAGAGCCCGCTATGCCCTGATTGGCGAGCCCACCGGGATGAAACCCATCAATATGCACAAAGGCATCATGGTGGAAAAACTGATTATCGAGGGTCGGTCCGGCCACTCCAGTGATCCCACCCTCGGGCGCAATGCCATGGAAACCATGCACAGCGCGATGGGGGAGCTACTGTCACTGCGGAACGAACTGCGCGACAAGCATCATAACCCGATGTTCAATGTCGGCCATCCGACTATGAATCTGGGCTGTATCCACGGTGGCAACAATCCCAATCGTATCTGTGGCCACTGTGAACTGGGCTTTGAAATTCGGGTCTTGCCGGGTATGGATACGGTGGCATTGCAACAACAGATAAATGACCGCATCCTGCCATTTCGGGAGCGTGACGGGGTCACTATTTCGCTGGAGCACTACTGTGTCCCCGCTTTTGCCTCAGGGGCTGATTCCACGCTGGTAAAAATGTGTGAATCCCTGACCAATCACGCCTGCGAGTCAGTGTCATTTGCTACCGAAGCGCCCTACCTGAAAGATCTGGGGATGGATGTGGTGGTACTTGGACCCGGCAGCGTCGAGCAGGCACATCAACCCGATGAATACCTGGCCATTGACCGCATACAACCCACGGTTGATTTTCTGGTACAACTGATCGGTCGCTGTTGCTTATAATGGCACCGGGTAACCTTCAGGCCAACGCTGTGTCCGACTACGTAAAATTTCTACGCGATACCTCCCCGTACATCAACACGCACCGGGGGAAAACCTTTGTCCTCGCCCTGGGCGGCGAGGCCATAGCCCATGCCAATTTCACTAATATTGTCCACGACATCGCACTGCTGCACAGTCTTGGTATAAAGCTGGTACTGGTGCACGGTGCCAGGCCGCAGATTGAGGAACGGCTGAAGGGCAGCGCCATTAGCCCACAGTTTGACCAGTACACACGGATTACCGATTCAGCCACCATGGTCTGTGTCAAGGATGCCGTAGGCAGCGCCCGCATTTCCATTGAGGCCAAACTCTCTACCGGTGCCACCAACTCGCCCATGCACGGCGCCAGAATCCGGGTGCTGGGTGGCAATCTGATCACAGCCAAACCACTGGGGGTGCGCGAGGGCATCGATTTTCACCACACCGGTGAGGTGAGGCGAATCGACCACAAGGCTATTCAGAGGCAACTGGAAGACGGGGCCATCGTACTGCTGTCACCGATCGGTTACTCACCTACCGGTGAAGCCTACAACCTCAATTATGAGGATATCGCCACCCAGACCGCCGTCAGCATGGGGGCGGAAAAACTGATCATTTTCAGCACAAGTGGCGGCGTAAAAACCCCACAGGGCGACCTGTTGAAAATGCTGTCACTGAACGAGGTACCCCAATGCCTCAACGTGCTGAGGGATAACCTGTCGCTGCAGCATGCCTTGATGGCCTGTTACCAGGCCTGTGAAAACGGGGTGCTAAGAGGACACATCATCAGCTATGAGGACAACGGCGCCCTGCTCACCGAGCTGTTTACTCTCGAAGGAAGCGGCACGCTGGTGCTGAAAAACGGCCGGGAGGTGATTCGTCAGGCGACGATTGATGACGTGGGCGGGCTGCTGGAACTCATCGAACCGCTTGAGCAAAAAGGCATTCTGGTCAAACGCTCCAGAGAATTACTCGAAACGGAGATATCCCGTTTTACTGTCATGCTCCATGCCGAGGGAATGCTGGTGGGTTGCGCGGCAATCTACCCGTTCAGGGATGGAGTATCAGCGGAATTGGCCTGTGTGGTAACCCATCCCGAATTTCTCAATCGCGGGTTTGCCAGTCGCCTGCTGGCACAGCTGGAAACCCAGGCGGCCCTGCAGGGTATCAGGCAGCTATTCGTACTGACTACCCGGGCCAGCGACTGGTTCAAGGAAAAGGGCTTTGTAGACAGCTCGCTGGATGAATTGCCGGCCGAGCGCAAATCCCTGTACAACTTCCAGCGCAACTCCCGGATATTCTGCAAGAACCTCTTATAACTGCTGATTACCCGGACCGGTCTCTGCTATCCTTGGCGCCCTGTTTTATTGCGAAAGAGAAGAGGCCAATCATGCCGGTATATCGCTCACACACCACCACCCAAGGCCGCAACATGTCTGGTGCCCGCGCCCTGTGGCGGGCCACCGGCATGAAAGATGGC
>DDNV01000081.1:18750-26282 GCA_002341315.1 Cellvibrionales bacterium UBA2511 | reverse complement strand
AGAGCACCGGTCTCCAAAACCGGCTGTTGGGGGTTCGAGTCCCTCCTGGCCTGCCAATCTTAAACCTGTGTGCCCTCTGCAAAAAAGCGGGCACGGTCAGTAGGGGTGCTATCCGAGAATGAGTTCGGCAACGGAAGAAAAGCAGTATCGATTAGATGGCCTCAAATGGCTGCTTGTCGTGCTGCTGGTCAGCGCCGCTATCTACGGCAACTATTATTTTGCAACAGAGTCGCTGTTATATCGGGTTATAGCGATACTGGCAGTAGCCTTGGTGGCTGGCTTTGTTGCACTGCAAACCCGTAAAGGTGACGGTTTTATTACCCTGTTGCGCGGTGCCTACACGGAAGCGCGTCGGGTGGTCTGGCCAACACGGCAGGAGCGTAATCAAACAACCCTGATGGTGGTTGTGGTGGTGCTCGTGATGTCGCTGATTCTCTGGGGTCTCGACACACTATTCGGTTGGCTCGCCACAATGGTCATTGGCTAAGAGGTTCAGATGCGCTGGTATGTCGTTCACGCCTATTCAGGCTACGAAAAGAAAGTTGCCGCTGCTCTGAGAGAGCGTGTGGCTCTATATGGTATGGAAGATCGTTTTGGTGAAATCCTGGTTCCCACTGAAGAGGTGGTGGAAATTAGGGGCGGTCAAAAACGCAAAAGTGAACGAAAGTTTTTCCCGGGATACGTGCTGGTGCAGATGGAGCTCGGTGATGATACCTGGCACCTGGTGAAAGAAACGCCCAGAGTTATGGGTTTCATTGGTGGTAAGGCAGACAAGCCCGCACCTATCACGGACAAAGAGGCAGAGATGATCCTGCAGCGCGTGCAGGATTCGGAAGATAAACCGAGACCGAAAACCGTGTTTGAAGCCGGTGAGGTTGTCAGGGTAACTGATGGGCCGTTTAACGATTTTAACGGTGTTGTGGAGGAGGTTAACTACGATAAGAGTCGACTGAGGGTTTCAGTGTCGATTTTTGGTCGTTCCACGCCTGTTGAGCTGGAGTTTACCCAGGTGGAAAAAGCCTGACGCAATAATTGTATTGTCGCTGCCCATGGGGGGTGGCGACGGGGAGCCAACGAGGGATGTCGAAATCCTGAGGCGTTAATACCCACTATAGGAGAAACCAAGATGGCAAAGAAAATTGATGCTTACATCAAGCTTCAGGTGGCCGCTGGGCAGGCTAACCCCAGTCCGCCGGTAGGTCCTGCGCTGGGTCAGCGCGGCGTTAACATTATGGAGTTCTGCAAGGCGTTCAATGCGCAGACTCAGGGAATGGAACCGGGTGCTCCGGTGCCTGTTGTGATTACTGTCTATAGTGATCGCAGCTTCACGTTCACCATGAAAACTCCGCCAGCTTCATTTCTGTTGAAAAAAGCTGCGGGAATCAAAAGTGGTAGCGGTCGGCCCAATACGGCCAAAGTAGGCAAGGTGACACGCGCACAACTGGAAGAGATCGCCAGTACGAAAATGGCCGACCTCACCGCAGCTGATATGGATGCTGCCGTTCGTACCATTGCCGGCTCCGCCCGTGCAATGGGTCTTGATGTGGAGGGTGTGTAAATGGCTAAGCCATCCAAGCGTGTTCGTGCGATCCAGGAAAAAGTACAAGTTGGCAAGCTGTATCCCATCAGTGAAGCCATTGCATTGTTGAAAGAATTCTCCAGCGTCAAATTTACTGAAACCGTTGATGTAGCTGTGAATCTGGGAATTGATCCCCGTAAATCCGATCAGGCAGTACGCGGTGCAACCACGTTGCCTAACGGCACGGGCAAGACCGTACGTGTGGCTGTATTTACTCAAGGTGATTCTGCCGAAGCGGCCAAGGCTGCCGGCGCCGATCTGGTCGGAATGGAAGATCTGGCTGAGCAGATCAAAGCCGGTAATATGGATTTTGATGTGGTGATTGCAGACCCTGCGGCAATGCGGGTGGTTGGTCAGCTCGGTCAGGTGCTCGGCCCCCGCGGCCTGATGCCTAACCCAAAAACTGGCACAGTGACCCCCGATGTCGTGACTGCAGTAAAAAATGCCAAGGCCGGCCAGGTGCGTTTCCGTGCTGACAAGAACGGCATTATTCATGGTGGCATTGGCAGCTTGTCTTTTGAGGCTGGTGCGTTGAAGCAAAACCTTGAAGCATTGATTGCCGATTTGAAAAAGATCAAGCCAGCTTCGGCCAAAGGCATCTATGTGAAGAAAGTAACAGTCTCCAGCACTATGGGGCCAGGATTGATTATTGATCAGGCCTCTCTGGAGGCTTGATATAGGGGGCAGGATACAGCCCCTAAATAACTTTGGGGTCTGGGTGGCGAACTTTATTGGACGCGCCCGGGCCGTCAAAGACCGTAGGTGCCCCTTGGGGTCTAATGTGATTTTCAGGTTCCTGTAACCGCCGTTGAAAAAAACGCCTACGCAGACGGTGTGACCCGGTTCAGTATATTTTGGCTGGATTTGATCACCGAAACGGTATCGATAGTAATTTTATCGATGCTTTAACCAGTAGAAAGCTCCCTCCGGGGGGTGATCTATTAAATCCAGGAGATAATCTCGTGGCATTGAATCTCGAAAACAAAAAAGCGATCGTCGCTCTAGTTAACGAGACTGCTGGCAATGCATTGTCACTGGTAATCGCTGACGCTCGCGGCGTCAACGTGACGAACATGACTGAGCTCCGCGCGAAGGCTCGCGAACAAAATATCGACCTGCGTGTCATTCGCAACACACTTGCGAAGCGTGCATTTCAGGGTACGGATTTTGAATGCGTGACTGATGTGTTGACTGGTCCGTCACTGTTCGGTTTCTCTATGGAGGATCCGGGTGCTGCCGCTCGCCTGTTCAAAGAATTTGCCAAGACCAATGACAAATTTGAGATCAAGGCGCTGTCCGTCAGTGGACAACTGTTGAGTAAGGAACAAGTTGACGTTCTGGCTACCCTGCCGACCCGAGAGCAAGCTCTGGGAATGCTGGTCAGCGTAATGATTGCTCCAGTTACCAAACTGGCTCGCACGTTCAACGAAGTCCCCACCAAAGTGACACGTGTTGTAGCGGCTGTTCGCGATCAAAAGCAGGAAGCTGCTTAATCGGCGACATCGTTTACTTTAATTTACTTTTTATCAGGAGATTGAGTCATGGCTCTATCAAAAGATGACATTTTGAACGCAATTGCTGAAATGAGCGTCATGGACGTTGTGGAACTCGTATCAGCCATGGAAGAAAAATTTGGTGTATCTGCCGCTGCTGCTGTCTCAGTTGCTGCTGCACCGGCTGCCGCGGCTGCGGCAGAAGTTGAGGAGAAAACCGAGTTTGACGTTATTCTGAACGCCGCAGGCGAGAAGAAAGTCAACGTGATCAAGGTTGTTCGTAGCCTGACTGGTCTGGGGCTGAAAGAAGCCAAAGACCTGGTTGACGGCGCGCCCTCCGCTATTAAGGAAGGTGTTTCCAAAGCGGATGCAGACGCAGCCGTGAAAGAACTGGAAGAGGCTGGCGCAACTGTCGAACTTAAGTAAGTTCTACGGGTTTGACGCGCTGGTTGTCTGATAATGTATCAGGCGCAGGCTGGTGGGCGATTTCGCCCTCCGGCCTTTTCCTGCTTATGGCAGATGCCTAAAGCGGGATCGATAAGGCCTTTTTGTTAAAAGGCCGGACGGCTGTAAAGCCGGGCAATGCTGGATGGTCGATTGGACCAAGTGAACGTGCTGGGGAATATGATGGCTTACTCGTACACTGAGAAAAAACGTATTCGCAAGGATTTTGGCAAATTGCCGCAGGTAATGGATCTGCCTTTCCTTCTTGCGATTCAGCTCGACTCCTACCGAAATTTTACACAGAAAGGCGTTCCCGTTGAGCAACGGATGGACGCCGGTCTGCATGCTGCATTTAATTCTGTCTTTCCGATTGTGAGCTACTCAGGTAATGCGAGTCTCGAGTATGTTGACTACGTGCTGGGCAAGCCATCCTTCGATGAAGAAGAGTGCAAGTTGCGCAGTGTTACCTTCGCTGTGCCGCTCAGAGTTCGTGTGCGTCTGGTTATTTATGACAAGGAGTCTGCCAACAAGGCAATCAAGGATATTAAAGAGCAGGAAGTCTATATGGGGGAAATCCCCCTGATGACGGATAACGGTACCTTTATCATCAATGGTACCGAGCGGGTTATTGTTTCCCAGCTACACCGTTCGCCAGGCGTGTTTTTCGATCACGACAAGGGTAAAACCCACTCCTCCGGCAAGCTGTTGTATTCCGCACGGATTATTCCCTACCGCGGTTCCTGGCTGGATTTCGAGTTTGATCCGAAAGACCTGGTGTTTGTGCGTATTGACCGGCGCCGTAAATTGCCGGCAACTATCCTGTTGCGTGCGCTTGGGTTCAGCTCAGAAGAAATGCTGGGAATGTTTTTTGAAACCAGCACATTCAACCTGGCTAAAGACGGCAGTTACTCATTGGATCTGGTCCCCTCCCGTCTGCGGGGCGATATCGCCGCATTTGATATCAAAGGCAAGGGCGGCAAGGTTATTGTTGAAGAGGGGCGTCGGATCACGGCGCGCCATATTCGTGAGCTGGAAAAAGAGAATGTCAGCAAGCTCGAAGTGCCCACCGACTACCTTTACGGTCGTCCTCTGGCAAAGGATCTGGTGGATCCAAACACCGGCGAGCTGTTGCTTGAGTGTAATACTGAAATTACCCAGGAAGCCCTCGATAAGTTGCGCGAAGCCGGGCTGAAGTCGGTTGAGACGATCTATACGAATGATTTGGACTGTGGTCCATTTGTTTCTGACACCTTGCGCAGTGACAGTAGTCGTACACAGCTTGAAGCGCTGGTGGAAATTTACCGGATGATGCGTCCCGGTGAACCGCCGACCAAAGAATCCGCTGAAAACCTGTTCAATAATCTGTTTTTTAGTCTGGAGCGTTACGATCTGTCCGGTGTAGGGCGGATGAAGTTTAACCGTCGCCTCGGTCGTGAAGAGGAAGTGGGTGAAGGCACCCTGAGCCGCGAAGATATAGTCGATGTGATGAAGGTTCTGATCGATATTCGCAACGGTAAAGGTGTGGTGGATGATATCGATCACCTGGGTAACCGCCGAATTCGTTCAGTGGGTGAGATGGCCGAAAATCAGTTCCGCATTGGTCTGGTTCGTGTCGAGCGCGCGGTCAAAGAGCGCCTCTCTGTAGCAGAATCCGAAGGGTTGATGCCCCAGGATCTGGTCAATGCCAAGCCGGTGGCTGCTGCGATGAAAGAATTTTTCGGCTCCAGTCAGCTGTCCCAGTTTATGGACCAGAACAACCCGTTGTCGGAGGTTACCCACAAACGTCGCGTGTCGGCATTGGGCCCAGGTGGTCTTACCCGGGAGCGCGCCGGTTTTGAGGTTCGTGACGTACACCCTACGCATTATGGTCGTGTGTGTCCGATTGAAACGCCCGAGGGTCCAAATATTGGTTTGATCAACTCCTTGGCAGCCTATGCCCGTACCAACAGTTACGGCTTTCTCGAGACGCCTTACCGGAAGGTGATTGACCGCAAGGTGACTGATCAGATCGAATATCTGTCGGCGATTAACGAATCCAATTTTGTTATCGCTCAGGCCTCTGCCTCTGTTAATGAGAAAGGTGAGCTCAACGATGAGCTTGTCAATGTTCGTCACATTGGTGAATTTACGGTTAAACCGCCGGAAGATGTTCACTATATGGATGTGTCTCCACAACAGGTGGTGTCGGTAGCAGCAGCACTGATTCCATTCCTGGAGCATGATGATGCTAACCGCGCATTGATGGGTTCCAATATGCAGCGTCAGGCAGTGCCGACGCTGGTGGTTGAAAAACCGCTGGTGGGAACCGGTTTTGAACGCCATGTGGCATCGGACTCAGGTGTCTGTGTGGTCGGTCGCCGCGGTGGTGTCATCGAGAACGTTGACGCCAGCCGGATTGTTGTGCGTGTCAATGACGATGAAGTTGAATCTGGCGATGCCGGTGTTGATATTTATAACCTCACCAAGTACACCCGTTCCAACCAGAATACCTGCATCAATCAAAGACCGATTGTCCGCCAGGGCGATGTTATAGCTCGCGGGGATATCCTTGCCGATGGCCCGTCTGTGGATATGGGTGAACTGGCATTGGGCCAGAATATGCGTATCGCCTTCATGCCCTGGAATGGCTACAACTTTGAGGACTCGATTCTGATTTCAGAGCGGGTGGTTCAGGAGGATCGCTTTACCACTATCCATATTCAGGAGCTGACCTGTACCGCGCGTGATACCAAGCTTGGGGCAGAAGAGATTACTGCCGACATCCCCAATGTCGGTGAGGCGGCGCTGTCCCGTCTCGATGAGTCCGGAATTGTCTACATTGGCGCCGAGGTTTCGGCCGGAGACATTCTGGTGGGCAAGGTCACGCCGAAGGGTGAAACTCAACTGACGCCTGAGGAGAAGTTGCTCCGTGCCATCTTTGGTGAAAAAGCCTCTGATGTGAAAGACACTTCTCTGAGAGTTCCCTCAAGTACCAAGGGTACGGTGATTGATGTGCAAGTGTTCACCCGTGACGGGTTGGAAAAGGATCAGCGCTCCCTGCAAATCGAGAAGGCTGCGCTGGATCAGTTCCGTCAGGACCTGAATGATGAATACCGCATTATGGAAAATGCCACTTTTGAACGGTTGAGTGCCGCATTGGTAGGGCAGCCTGTGGTTAAGGCTCCCGGTCTCAAAAAAGGCGACAAGCTGACGGAAGAAATCGTCGCTTCCTATACCAGTGAAGAATGGTTCAAGTTGCGGATGAACGAAGACGCTCTGAACGAACAGGTTGCCAGGGCAGAGGAACTGTTGACCGAACGCCGCAAAATACTTGATGAACGTTATCAGGATAAAAAGAGCAAGCTGCAAAGTGGCGATGATCTCGCTCCCGGTGTGCTGAAAACTGTCAAGGTGTATCTGGCCGTCAAGCGTCGCATTCAGCCTGGCGATAAAATGGCGGGCCGTCACGGTAACAAGGGTGTTATCTCCGTGATCATGCCCGTGGAAGATATGCCTTTTGATGAAAACGGCGTGCCTGTCGACGTGGTTTTGAACCCACTTGGCGTGCCGTCAAGGATGAATGTCGGTCAGATCCTTGAGACCCATATGGGGCTCGCTGCCAAAGGGCTGGGTGAGAAAATCGATCGTATGATCCAGGCTCAGCAGAAAACTGTCGAGATTCGCAAGTTCCTGCAGCAGATCTACGACGTGGGTCTCGGCACCAGTCCGGTCGAGCTGAATACGCTTTCAGATAAGGAAGTAGGTGAGCTGGCCAGCAATTTGCGTAAAGGTGTGCCGATGGCAACGCCAGTGTTTGATGGCGCGCAGGAGGAAGAGATCAAGGCCCTGCTGGCCCTGGCCGATCTGCCGGAAAGCGGGCAAATGACGCTCTATGACGGACGTTCTGGTGATCAGTTTGAGCGCCCTGTAACCGTCGGTTATATGTACATGCTGAAACTGAATCACTTGGTAGACGACAAAATGCATGCCCGTTCAACGGGATCCTACAGTCTGGTTACCCAGCAGCCGCTGGGTGG
>DDNV01000081.1:4737-18688 GCA_002341315.1 Cellvibrionales bacterium UBA2511 | reverse complement strand
ACCCAGCAGCCGCTGGGTGGTAAAGCCCAGTTTGGTGGCCAGCGCTTTGGTGAAATGGAGGTGTGGGCGCTCGAGGCTTATGGTGCTGCCTATACCTTGCAGGAAATGCTCACAGTCAAGTCCGATGATGTGAATGGTCGTACCAAAATGTATAAAAACATTGTGGATGGCGATCACAGCATGGAGCCCGGCATGCCGGAATCCTTCAACGTGTTGGTTAAGGAAATACGCTCGCTTGCTATCAACATCGAGTTGGAAAACGAGTAACCGTCATTATTAGGTTGGGGGCGGACCTAATGTCCGCCGCGCAAAGCTAGCACCCACTGGAGAAAGGCATTGAAAGACTTACTGAATCTGCTCAAGTCACAGGATCAAACCGGCGAGTTTGACGCCATACGTATTGGCCTGGCATCACCGGACATGATCCGGTCCTGGTCATATGGTGAAGTGAAAAAGCCGGAGACTATTAACTACCGTACCTTCAAGCCCGAGCGGGAAGGTTTGTTCTGCGCCAAGATTTTTGGTCCGGTAAAGGATTACGAGTGTCTCTGCGGCAAATATAAGCGCATGAAGCACCGCGGTATCGTTTGTGAGAAATGTGGTGTCGAGGTCACACTGGCGAAAGTGCGTCGGGATCGTATGGGTCACATTGAGCTGGCCTGCCCGGTCGCCCATATCTGGTTCCTGAAATCGCTACCTTCCCGCATTGGTTTGATGCTGGATATGACCCTGCGTGAAATCGAGCGTGTTCTCTACTTCGAATCATTTGTGGTTACCGACCCAGGCATGACGACGCTTGAGCGCGGCAACCTGCTGACCGATGAAGAATATTTTCAGGCCATGGAAGATTTCGGTGATGACTTCGAAGCTACGATGGGTGCCGAGGGCATTCAGAAGTTGATGAAGGATCTCGATCTGGAGCAGGAAATTGCAGATATCCGTGAGGAAATTCCCAATACCCGTTCTGAAACGAAAATCAAGAAACTGTCCAAGCGGTTGAAATTGCTGGAGGCTTTTTTGCACTCTGGTAATAAACCGGAATGGATGGTGATGGAGGCGTTGCCGGTGTTGCCGCCGGACCTGCGTCCTCTTGTGCCTCTGGACGGCGGGCGTTTCGCCACCTCGGACCTCAATGACCTGTACCGCCGGGTTATTAACCGTAACAACCGTTTGAAGCGCCTGCTGGAGTTGAATGCCCCCGATATCATTGTGCGCAATGAAAAACGTATGCTGCAGGAGGCCGTCGACGCCCTGCTGGATAACGGTCGTCGCGGCCGGGCCATCACCGGTTCAAACAAGCGTCCGTTGAAATCGCTGGCAGATATGATCAAGGGTAAGCAGGGTCGTTTCCGTCAGAACCTGCTGGGCAAGCGCGTGGACTATTCGGGGCGTTCAGTGATTGTTGTCGGCCCGACCTTGCGTCTGCATCAGTGTGGCCTGCCAAAGCGTATGGCGCTGGAGCTGTTCAAGCCCTTTATCTTCTCGAAGCTGGAGTTGCGTGGACTGGCAACCACCATTAAAGCGGCCAAGAAAATGGTTGAGCGTGAAGAGTCGGTGGTTTGGGATATTCTTGATGATGTGATCCGCGAACACCCCGTCTTGCTCAATCGGGCTCCTACGCTTCACCGTCTCGGTATTCAGGCGTTTGAGCCGGTACTGATTGAAGGTAAAGCCATTCAGTTGCACCCGCTGGTCTGTGCGGCCTACAACGCCGATTTTGACGGCGACCAGATGGCGGTCCATGTTCCCCTGACTCTGGAAGCGCAGCTGGAATCCCGGGCATTGATGATGTCCACCAACAACATCCTGTCTCCTGCTAGTGGTGAGCCGATTATTGTGCCGTCTCAGGATGTTGTGTTGGGTCTCTATTACATGACCCGTGAGCGGATCAATGCGCAGGGTGAAGGCCGGGTGTTTGGTAGCCTTCAGGAAGTTTCCCGTGTTTATTACGGCAAGCACGCGCATTTGCAGGCAAAGGTAAAAGTTCGTATCCACGAAGTTACTTTCAGCGAAGAAGGTGAGCGTCTGGCGCGTACCTTTATAGCTGACACGACAGTCGGTCGTGCACTGCTCTGGGGTATCGTCCCGGAGGGGCTGAGTTTTGACCTGGTTAATCAGCCGATGACCAAAAAGGCGATCTCCCGCATTATCAACCGCTGCTATCGCGATGTTGGTCTCAAGGCCACCGTCATTTTTGCCGACCAGCTGATGTATACCGGTTTCGATTTCTCCACCAAATCCGGGGTTTCCATTGGAGTTAATGACTTCACTATTCCCGAAGCCAAGGGTGAAATCATTGCCCGAGCGGATGCCGAGGTATTGGAAATTGAAAGCCAGTTTTCCTCAGGCCTGGTGACCCAGGGTGAAAAATATAACAAGGTGATCGATATCTGGTCTCGTGCGAATGACCAGGTCGCCAAATCGATGATGGATGTCATCAGTACCGAGCCGGTTATCGACCGGGACGGCGTCGAGGTGGAACAGGAGTCATTCAACTCTGTCTATATCATGGCCGATTCCGGGGCGAGGGGTTCTCCCGCCCAGATTCGTCAGCTGGCTGGTATGCGCGGCCTGATGGCTCGTCCGGATGGTTCGATCATTGAAACGCCCATCACTGCAAACTTCCGTGAAGGGCTGAACGTGTTGCAGTACTTTATCTCTACTCACGGTGCCCGGAAGGGTCTTGCCGATACCGCTCTGAAAACGGCTAACTCCGGTTATCTGACGCGGCGCCTGGTGGATGTGTCCCAGGACCTGGTGGTGGTTGAGCATGACTGCGGTACCAGCGAAGGGCTGCTGATGACTCCGGTCATCGAAGGTGGTGACATTATTGAATCACTCGGTGACCGGATCTTGGGCCGGGTGGTGGCAGTGGATGTGATGAAAGCTGGATCCAATGATATCGCCATTGAAGCTGGCCTTATGATTGACGAAAAATGGGTTGATCGCATTGAGGCAATGGGTATCGATGAGCTGGTCGTTCGCTCCCCCATTACCTGTGAAACCCGTTTTGGTATTTGCTCCGTCTGCTATGGCCGTGATCTCGCCAGGGGCCACATGGTCAATCCTGGAGAAGCTATCGGGGTGATCGCAGCCCAGTCCATCGGTGAACCGGGCACTCAGTTGACAATGCGGACCTTCCACATTGGTGGTGCGGCGTCACGCGCCTCTGCTGTGGACAGCATCCAGGTAAAAATGAGTGGCACTGTGCGGCTTGTTAATATCAAGGTGGTCGAGCGTGAAAACGGCGAACTGGTTGCCGTTTCCCGGTCGGGTGAACTGGCTCTGGCGGATGAAAACGGCCGCGAACGCGAACGCTATAAGCTGCCCTATGGTGCTACGATCAATGTGAAAGAGGGCGCCAGGGTGCAGGCGGGTGAAGTGGTGGCCAACTGGGACCCGCACACCCACCCGATTATTACAGAAGTGGCAGGCCATATAGCGTTCTCCGGTATGGAAGAGGGGCTCAGTACCCGTACGCAAACGGATGAGCTGACCGGCCTTTCCAATATTGCCGTGTTGGATCCCAATGAGCGCCCATCTGCAGGCAAGGATCTCAAGCCGATGGTGACCATGCTGGATGACAAGGGCAAGGAGATGACCTTCCCCAGCTCGACTGTTCCAGCACACTACATGCTGCCCACCCACGCCCTTCTCAGTGTCAGCAATGGGAGCCGGGTCGGTGCGGGTGATGTTATCGCACGGATCCCTCAGGAGGGGTCGAAAACCCGTGATATCACCGGTGGTTTGCCCCGGGTAGCGGATTTGTTTGAAGCGCGTCGTCCCAAGGACCCCGCCATTCTTGCCGAGGTGACTGGTACTGTTACTTTTGGTAAGGAAACCAAGGGTAAGCGCCGTTTGGTGATTACCCCGACGGATGGCCAGACATTGCCAGACGGAAGCCCCTTCTATGAAGAGCTGATTCCCAAATGGCGTCAGTTGGGCGTGTTCGAGGGTGAGCATGTCGAGAAAGGGGAGGTGATAGCCGACGGGCCTGCCAATCCTCACGATATTTTGCGTTTGCAAGGTGTGGATTCGCTGGCGAAGTATGTCGTCAATGAAATTCAGGACGTCTACCGTCTGCAAGGCGTAAAAATCAATGACAAGCATATTGAGGTCATTGTTCGCCAGATGCTGCGCAAAGTCGAAATTAGCGATATGGGTGACTCCTCGTTCGTAAAAGGTGAGCAGGTGGAGTACAACCGCGTCCTGGAAGAGAACGAAGTGCTCTACAACGATGGCAAGACTCCGGCTAAATTTGAGCGCCTGTTGCTGGGTATAACCAAGGCTTCGCTGGCTACGGAAAGCTTTATTTCAGCCGCCTCCTTCCAGGAAACAACGCGAGTCCTCACCGAGGCCTCTGTTACCGGTAAAGCTGATTTCCTGCGCGGCTTGAAAGAAAATGTGGTGGTGGGGCGTCTGGTGCCAGCCGGTACGGGTCTTACCTATCACAAGCAACGTCGCGAAGCCCGGGAAGTTATTGGTGAAACAACGGTGAGTGCCAGCGATATTGAGGCAGCATTAAGCGAGGCGCTGAATTCGAGCGACGAATAAAATTTGCTTTGCAAGCGGCCCACACGGGCCGCTTGACTCGCAGGTTCTCTGTCTTTAGAATGCCGCCTCCCTAAAGTGGGGTCCAGCTATCTGGATCTATTTATTGGAGCCTTCTGCGCGAAGGCGTTTTTATATCTGGAGTTAATGAATGGCAACGATCAATCAGTTGGTTCGTAAGCCGAGGAAACGCAGAGTTGCCAAGAGCGACGTTCCTGCATTGCAAGCTTGTCCCCAGCGTCGCGGTGTCTGTACCCGCGTTTATACAACAACGCCAAAAAAACCAAACTCGGCACTGCGTAAAGTTTGCCGGGTTCGCCTGACAAATGGTTACGAAGTCAGTTCTTACATTGGCGGCGAAGGGCATAACCTGCAAGAGCACAGCGTGGTTCTGATTCGTGGCGGTCGTGTCAAGGATTTGCCGGGTGTTCGTTATCACACCGTGCGAGGCAGTCTGGATACCGCTGGCGTGAATAATCGCAAACAGCGCCGTTCCAAATATGGTACGAAACGTCCCAAAAAATAACGGACGTACTGTGTGTCGGTAAGAAGAACTGAGTAAGGCCGGGTGCGCATCAGCGCTCAGTGAATCCCGGATAGCCCTGAAGAGAAGAGCAGACTATGCCTAGAAGAAGAGTTGTCGCCAAACGCGAAATTTTACCCGATCCAAAATTCGGTAATGTAACGTTGGCAAAGTTTATGAACCACGTCATGGTAAGTGGCAAAAAATCTGTTGCCGAGCGTATCGTTTACGGTGCGCTGACAGTGGTTCAAACCCGTTTGAAAGAAGATCCTGTGATGGCTTTTGAGACAGCACTGGATAATATTGCGCCGATGGTTGAAGTTAAGTCCCGCCGGGTCGGTGGTGCAACCTATCAGGTGCCTGTTGAAGTGCGTCCGTCCCGCCGTGTTGCGCTGGCAATGCGCTGGATGGTGGACTACGCCCGCAATCGTGGTGAGAAATCCATGTCCCAACGTCTGGCTGGCGAGATAGTCGATGCCTACCAGAACAAGGGTGGTGCTGTGAAGAAGCGTGAAGACGTCCACCGTATGGCGGAAGCCAACAAGGCGTTCTCACACTTCCGGTTCTAGTTCCGGTTGGTGTGCTTTCGTTTTGCAAAAGGGTAGCTGGCATACAGCTACCTTTTGTAATTTTTAAGATTAATTGTTTGTTGGGGAAAAATTGTGGCTCGTAAGACTCCCATTGCCCGTTACCGAAATATTGGTATTTGTGCGCACGTAGATGCTGGTAAAACGACTACGACAGAGCGTGTGTTGTTCTACACGGGACTGTCACACAAGCTGGGCGAAGTGCATGATGGCGCAGCCACCACTGACTGGATGGCTCAGGAGCAGGAGCGTGGTATCACGATCACCTCGGCGGCTGTCACCACTTTCTGGCAAGGCATGGATCAGCAGTTCGATCAACACCGAATCAATGTGATCGATACACCTGGTCACGTTGACTTTACCATTGAGGTTGAGCGTTCGCTGCGAGTACTGGATGGTGCGGTGGTGGTGCTCTGTGGGTCTTCCGGCGTTCAGCCGCAGACTGAAACGGTATGGCGGCAGGCCAATAAGTACGAAGTGCCGCGCATGGTGTTTGTGAACAAGATGGATCGCGCCGGTGCTGACTATATGATGGTTGTCCGTCAGCTTAAGGAGCGCCTTGGGGCTAATGCCGTGCCATTGCAGATGACAATTGGCTCCGAAGAGAACTTCAAGGGTGTGGTCGATCTGATCAAAATGAAGGCGGTGCTTTGGAACGAGGCCGACCAGGGTATGACATTTCAATATGCCGAAATACCGGCAGAGATGGCTGACCAGTGTCAGGAGATGCGTGAATTCATGGTTGAGGCCGCTGCCGAAGCCAATGAAGAGTTGATGAACAAATATCTTGAGGGCGAAGCGCTTAGCGAGGCAGAGATCAAGGCCGGATTGCGTGCTCGTACACTGGCTAACGAAATCGTGCCGGTTCTCGGTGGATCAGCCTTCAAAAACAAAGGTGTTCAGGCCGTGCTGGATGCGGTGGTTGAATATTTGCCGGCACCCACGGAAGTGAAGGCCATTGAGGGTATTCTCGATGATGGCGAGACAGTGGCGGTGCGCAAGGCCGATGACGATGAGCCCTTCTCTGCGCTGGCGTTTAAAATTGCTACCGATCCCTTTGTGGGTACGCTGACGTTTTTCCGTGTTTACTCCGGTACGCTGAATTCTGGCGATACGGTCTTAAATCCGGTCAAGAGCAAGAAGGAACGTATCGGCCGTATGGTGCAAATGCACGCCAATAATCGCGAAGAGATCAAGCAGGTGCTGGCGGGTGATATTGCAGCGGCGATTGGTCTAAAAGATGTGACCACAGGTGATACGCTCTGTGATTTGAACAATATTATTACACTGGAGCGCATGGAGTTTCCGGAGCCGGTAATCTCGGTTGCCGTAGAGCCAAAATCCAAGGCCGACCAGGAAAAAATGGGCATTGCATTAGGCAAACTCGCCCAGGAAGACCCCTCTTTCCGTGTCAAAACGGATGAAGAGACAGGTCAGACCATTATCTCTGGTATGGGCGAGCTGCATTTGGATATTCTGGTAGACCGGATGCGTCGCGAGTTTAATGTCGAGGCTAATATCGGTAAGCCCCAAGTAGCCTACCGCGAAGCAATTCGCAATACCTGTGAGATTGAAGGTAAGTTTGTGCGTCAGTCCGGTGGTCGTGGTCAGTACGGTCACGTCTGGATCCGGTTTGAGCCGGGCGAGGATGAGAATGCTGAGGGGCTGGAGTTCGTCAACGAAGTTGTCGGTGGTGTGGTTCCCAAGGAATATATTCCGGCTGTCCAAAAGGGTATCGAAGAGCAGATGCAGAATGGTGTGCTCGCCGGTTATCCTCTGCTGGGCTTGAAGGCGACAGCCTATGACGGCTCGTACCACGATGTCGATTCGTCTGAAATGGCCTATAAAATTGCTGCGTCTATGGCGACCAAGCAGCTTGCCCAAAAAGGTGGTGCTGTTCTGCTTGAGCCTATCATGAAAGTTGAGGTGATTACGCCCGAGGAAAATATGGGGGACGTGGTCGGTGATCTCAACCGCCGCCGTGGCATTATTCTCGGTATGGACGAAAGTGTTTCAGGAAAAGTTATTAATGTAGAGGTGCCCCTGGCAGAGATGTTTGGTTACGCAACCGACTTGCGTTCAGCCACTCAGGGCCGCGCTACATTTGCTATGGAATTTAACAAATACGCCGAGGCGCCGCGCAATATTGCCGATGAAGTCATCGCAAAAAACCAGCGCTAATTTTTGAAATATTAAAAAGCATATCTTTAAGAGGATCTAGACAATGGGAAAAGCAAAGTTTGAACGTAACAAGCCCCACGTAAACGTTGGCACGATTGGTCACGTTGACCACGGTAAGACGACCCTGACAGCGGCGCTGACGCGGGTTTGCTTCGAAACTTGGGGCAGTGGCTCGGCGATGGCCTTTGATGGTATTGATAATGCGCCGGAAGAGCGCGAGCGCGGTATCACGATTGCGACATCCCATGTTGAATACGATTCTCCGAGCCGTCACTACGCACACGTTGATTGCCCGGGTCACGCCGACTATGTAAAAAACATGATCACCGGTGCTGCGCAGATGGATGGTGCGATTCTGGTGTGTGGTGCGACAGATGGCCCGATGCCACAAACCCGGGAGCATATTCTGCTGTCCCGTCAGGTGGGTGTGCCCTACGTTGTGGTGTTTCTGAACAAGGCAGACCTGCTGGCAGAAGATTGCGGTGGTGTTGGCTCTGAAGAATACAACGAGATGATCGAGCTGGTTGAAATGGAGCTCCGTGAGCTGCTGGATGCCTACGACTTCCCGGGTGACGATACCCCTATTATTGCCGGTTCAGCCCTGATGGCGCTGAACGGTGAAGACGACAACGAGCTGGGTACCACGGCGGTTCGCAAGCTGGTCGAGGCGCTGGATGCCTATATCCCTGAGCCGGAACGTGCGATTGACCAGCCGTTCCTGATGCCGATTGAAGACGTATTTTCGATCTCTGGACGCGGCACGGTAGTGACCGGGCGTGTTGAACGCGGTGTTGTCAAAGTGGGCGAAGAGATCGAGATTGTGGGTATCCGGGATACCACCAAGACAGTCTGCACCGGTGTTGAGATGTTCCGGAAGCTGCTGGACGAAGGTCGTGCTGGTGAGAACGTTGGTGTTCTGCTTCGCGGAACCAAGCGTGATGACGTTGAGCGCGGTCAGGTTCTGTGTAAGCCGGGCAGCATCAAGCCGCATACCAAGTTTGAGGCAGAGGTTTACGTGCTGTCCAAGGACGAGGGAGGGCGTCACACGCCGTTCTTCAAGGGCTACCGTCCGCAGTTCTACTTCCGCACGACGGATGTGACAGGCGCTTGTGAGCTGCCTGAGGGTGTGGAGATGGTTATGCCTGGAGATAACGTCCAGATGACAGTGACGCTGATTGCGCCGATTGCAATGGAAGACGGGCTGCGCTTTGCGATTCGTGAAGGTGGTCGCACGGTCGGTGCCGGCGTGGTCGCTAAAATTATTGAGTAATAGCAATAAAGTACCTGTCTTGTTTGCGGGGGTCACTGTGGCCCCCTTTTTATCGCGATGCTATTGATCGCTAGCTGATAAAAATCGCCTGGTGTAACAGGTTTTTGCTTGACAGGGGTTGGGGGCAGACTTAGAATCTCGCCTCCATTTTTCCGGGTCCCGATGTGCGGGATTCGATGGCTCTTTAGACAGTTGGAGTTTGATTCCATGCAGGATCAGCGTATTCGTATTCGCCTGAAGGCTTTTGATCACAAGCTGATTGATGCTTCCACGCAGGAAATTGTTGAGACGGCAAAGCGTACCGGGGCCCAGATTCGTGGACCGATTCCCCTGCCAACTCGCAAAGAACGTTTTACTATTTTGATTTCACCGCATGTTAATAAAGATGCGCGTGATCAATATGAAATCCGTACCCACAAGCGGTTACTGGATATTGTTGAGCCGACAGAGAAAACTGTTGATGCCCTGATGAAGCTGGATCTGGCCGCAGGTGTTGAGGTTCAAATTAGCCTGACATAAGCGGTACTGAAAACCCATGTCCTGCCGACGCAGGGCGTGTGTAACGCTCTGAAATGGGCGGCCATAGCGGGTAATAGCCCCGTACACTATGAGGTTAGACAAATGACTATTGGTATAGTCGGCCGCAAATGCGGCATGACACGTGTGTTTACTGAGGATGGCGCCTCTATTCCGGTCACTGTGATCGAGGCGGAGCCCAATCGCATTACTCAAATCAAAACCGATGATACTGACGGCTATATTGCCGTGCAGGTGACTACTGGTGCCCGTCGGGCCTCCCGTGTCAGTAAATCCCAGGTTGGGCATTTTGCCAAAGCTGGTGTTGAGGCGGGCAGAGGTTCTTGGGAGTTGCGTGTCGATGGTTTGCCCGAAGACTTGCAGGTTGGCGGTAATATCACGGTTGAGCAATTTGAAGCAGGTCAGAAAGTTGATGCCACCGGCACATCTAAAGGCAAGGGTTTTCAGGGTGTCATCAAGCGCTGGAACTTCAGCATGCAGGATGCGACGCATGGCAATTCATTGTCGCACCGTGCTCCTGGTTCAATCGGGCAGTGTCAGACGCCCGGCCGGGTATTCAAAGGCAAAAAAATGTCTGGGCACATGGGCGCTGAGCGTGTTACCACGCAGAATCTCGAAATTGTCCGTATAGACGCTGAACGTAACCTGCTCCTTATCAAGGGTGCTGTGCCTGGTGCGCCAGGTGGTGACGTGATCATTCGTGCTGCTGTGAAGGGCTGAGGGGATCGCCGATGGAATTAACGATAGCTACTCCCAAAGGCAGCGCAGGAACCATAGAGGTTTCTGAGGTCGCGTTTGGTAAAGAATTTAATCAGGATCTGGTGCACCAGGCGGTGACGAGCTACTTGGCGGGTGCCCGTCAGGGTACGCGGGCGCAAAAAACTCGCGCTGAAGTCAGCGGTGGTGGCAAAAAACCCTGGCGGCAGAAGGGTACAGGCCGTGCCCGTGCCGGTACCATTCGTTCGCCGATCTGGCGTACCGGTGGCGTGACATTTGCTGCCAAGCCCCAGGATCACTCGCAAAAGCTGAATCGCAAGATGTATCGTGCTGCGCTCAGATCCATACTCTCTGAGCTGGCCCGTCAGGACCGCCTGGTTGTGGTGGAATCTTTTGATGTTGATCAGCCAAAAACCAAAGCCTTGGTTCAGAAGCTCGGTGAGTTTGGCGTTCAGGATGTGCTGATTGTGACGGAAGAGGTGACAGAAAATCTGTACCTTTCCTCGCGCAATTTGCACAAGGTCGATGTGCGTGACGCCGTTGGTGTTGATCCTGTCAGTCTGATCCATTTTGAAAAAGTGTTGGTCACCGTGCCTGCACTGAAAAAGATTGAGGAGATGCTGGTATGAATCAAGAGCGCATCTTTAAAGTATTGTTGGGGCCGCATATTACGGAAAAGACATCGCTTGCTGCCGATCGTCAAAATCAAGTTGCTTTCAAGGTTGCTACTAATGCGACCAAACTTGAAATAAAGGCGGCTGTTGAAAAGCTGTTTGATGTGGTGGTGATGGATGTTCGTGTCGCCAAGGTCAAGGGTAAAACCAAGCGCACACGCTTTGGTTTGGGTAAGCGCTCCGACTGGAAAAAAGCGTATGTTCGTCTTGCGCAGGGTCAGGACATTGACTTTGCAGTAGCTGCTGAATAAGGGGTTGTTGAGATGCCAGTCGTAAAGAGAAAGCCAACGTCTCCCGGTCGCCGATTTGTTGTCAGTGTCGTCAACCCGAATCTGCACAAGGGAGAACCCTATGCGCCGCTGCTCGAGAAGAAAACCAGAACGGGTGGGCGCAATAACAATGGTCGTATCACAACACGTCATATTGGTGGTGGCCATAAACAGCATTACAGGCTGATCGATTTTAAGCGTAGCAAGGACGGTATTCCTGCAAAAGTCGAGCGCCTGGAATACGATCCGAACCGTACACCTTATATCGCTCTGGTTTGTTATACCGATGGTGAGCGCCGCTACATTATTGCTCCGAAGGGTCTGAAGGACGGGGATATGATCCAGTCCGGCGTCAGTGCGCCGATCAAGGTGGGGAATACGCTCCCTCTCAGAAACATCCCGGTGGGTAGTGTTATTCATTGCGTCGAGATGAAGCCCGGTAAGGGTGCACAATTGGCGCGGAGTGCAGGGACTTCTGTGCAACTGGTTGCCCGTGAAGGGCAATACGCCACCTTGCGGTTGCGCAGCGGTGAAATGCGTAAAGTGCCGGTGGATTGTCGTGCGACCATCGGTGAAGTTTCCAACAGTGAGCACAGCTTGCGCTCACTGGGTAAGGCTGGCGCATCTCGCTGGCGTGGTGTTCGCCCCACTGTTCGTGGTGTGGTTATGAACCCGGTTGATCACCCCCATGGTGGCGGTGAAGGTCGTACATCCGGCGGGCGTCATCCGGTGACCCCCTGGGGTATACCGACTAAAGGTTACAAGACCAGAAAAAACAAGCGCACAACAAATATGATCGTGCGCCGTCGCGGCAAGTAATTGATAGAGAAGAGGAAAATATAGTGCCACGCTCTCTCAAGAAAGGACCTTTTATCGACCTTCACCTTGTGAAAAAGGTCGATGAAGCGCAAGAAAAAAATGACAGACGTCCGATCAAAACCTGGTCGCGCCGTTCAATGGTCAGCCCGGATATGGTCGGCTTGACTATTGCCATACACAATGGTCGTCAACACGTACCAGTGTTGGTTAATGAGGAAATGGTGGGGCACAAATTAGGTGAGTTTGCCCCTACTCGGACTTATCGCGGCCACGTAGCGGACAAAAAGGCCAAGCGTTAAGCTGGTGTTTAAGAGGTAGATGACTGTGGAAGTAGCAGCAAAATTACGCGGAGCCAGATTGTCGGCGCAAAAGGCGCGTCTGGTGGCTGATCAGGTGCGTGGAAAGCCTGTAGAGGAAGCGCTGGATATATTGGCTTTTAGCGCCAAAAAAGGTGCGGCGATTATCAAAAAAGTGCTCGAGTCTGCTATTGCAAATGCTGAGCATAATGAAGGCGCGGATGTTGATGAGCTTCGTGTATCGACAATCTTTGTCGACGAGGGCACCACCATGAAACGCATCAAACCGCGTGCCAAGGGTCGTGCTGACCGCATATTCAAACGCTCTTGTCACATTACCGTGAAAGTTGCCGATGAGGAGACCGTTTAATGGGTCAGAAAGTACATCCAACAGGCATTCGTCTGGGTATTGTTAAAAAACATACCTCTATCTGGTACGCCGGACAGAAAGATTATGCAGACAAACTGAATGCTGACTTGAGTGTTCGCGAGTTTATCAATAAAAAACTTGCCCATGCCTCTGTCAGCCGAATTGAAATCGAGCGCCCCGCACAAACGGCGAGAATTACTATCCACACTGCCCGTCCAGGTATTGTGATCGGTAAGAAGGGCGAAGATGTTGAGGCACTGCGCAACGAGGTTTCTGCCCAAATGGGAGTTCCTGTGCACATCAACATCGAGGAAGTTCGCAAGCCCGACCTTGATGCCACCCTGGTGGCCCAGAATGTCGCTCAGCAGCTGGAGCGTCGCGTTATGTTTCGTCGCGCCATGAAGCGGGCGGTACAGAATGCTATCCGGCAGGGTGCAAAAGGCATCAAGATCCAGGTAGGCGGACGTCTCGGTGGTGCTGAAATAGCGCGCTCAGAATGGTATCGCGAAGGTCGTGTTCCCCTGCACACCCTGCGGGCCGATATAGATTATGGCACTGCAGAAGGGTCAACAACTTACGGCATTATTGGCGTAAAAGTGTGGATCTTTAAGGGCGAAGTGATTGGTGGTGAAGAGGCGGCGCAAGCGCCCGCCAAGAAAGCACCGACTAAAAAGAAGTAAGTTTGCGAGTTAAGGGTCAAGCGAGATGCTGCAACCGAAACGTACAAAATTCCGTAAGCAACACAAAGGCCGCAACCGTGGTCTGGCATTGCGCGGTAGCAAGGTAAGCTTTGGCGAATTTGGTCTGAAGGCCATAGGTCGTGGTCGTCTGACTGCGCGTCAGATTGAATCTGCCCGTCGTGCCATGACCCGTCACATCAAGCGTGGTGGCAAGATCTGGATTCGGGTTTTTCCCGATAAGCCGATTACCAACAAACCACTTGAAGTGCGGATGGGTAAAGGTAAGGGTTCTGTAGAGTATTGGGTAGCCCAGATTCAACCGGGCAAGATGCTTTACGAAATGGAAGGTGTGTCAGAAGACGTTGCGCGTGAAGCGTTCCGTCTGGCCGCGGCCAAGCTGCCGGTAAGCACCCGTGTCGTTACTCGGACGGTGATGTAAGCCATGAAAGCGAGCGAGCTGAAAGAAAAGAGTGTCGA
>DDNV01000081.1:392-4683 GCA_002341315.1 Cellvibrionales bacterium UBA2511 | reverse complement strand
AGACGGTCGGTAATGTAATGAAAGCCATCGGATTGCGTGAAAAAACAGTTGAAGAACTGAATCAGGAATTGAGCAAGCAGCTAGAGCAGCAATTCAAGTTGCGCATGCAGGCTGCCACTGGTCAGTTGGGACAGAGCCACAAGGTCAAAGAAGCGCGTGTCAATGTTGCGCGTATCAAGACTGTGCTGAATGAAAAAGCGGGTAACTAAGATGAGTGAAGCAGAAAAAAATGCTCGCACGCTCACTGGTCGAGTTGTTAGTGACAAGATGAATAAATCAGTCACTGTGCTGATCGAGCGCCGGGTCAAGCACCCGGTTTATGGAAAAATCGTGAGCAAATCCACTAAGGTTAAAGCTCACGATGAAAGTAACGATTGTCGTCAGGGTGATCTGGTGACCATTGCGGAAACTCGTCCACTGTCCAAAACAAAATCCTGGACGCTGGTCAAGATTGATGAGCGTGCGACCGAAGTTTAATCGGTGCGCAGCAGTAACGGGTTCGGAGAGAGACAATGATTCAGACAGAAAGCTATCTGGATGTGGCTGATAACAGTGGTGCTCGTCGGGTGATGTGTATCAAGGTTTTGGGTGGTTCACACCGCCGCTACGCCAGCGTGGGTGACATTATCAAGGTAACTGTCAAAGAAGCCATACCCCGTGGCAAAGTAAAAAAAGGTCAGGTTATGAATGCAGTTGTGGTGCGTACCCGTAAGGGTGTTCGTCGCCAGGATGGCAGCCTGATCAAGTTTGATGACAATGCAGCTGTTCTGTTGAATCAGCAGCTCGCGCCGATTGGTACCCGTATTTTTGGGCCGGTTACACGTGAGCTGCGCGGCGAACGTTTCATGAAAATTATCTCACTGGCGCCTGAAGTTCTGTAAGGCCGGGGGCGAGGAAAGGGTTATGCGCAAGATTAAACGTGATGATGAAATCATCGTGACAGCCGGTAAAGATAAAGGCAAACGTGGCAAGGTGCTCAAGGTGCAGGCCGATGGCCGTCTGTTGATCTCCGGTGTGAATATCATCAAAAAACATCAGAAACCAAATCCTCAGATGAGTGTTCCTGGTGGAATCATTGAGAAAGAGGCACCGATTCAGTCTTCCAATGTTGCAATTTATAATCGTGCAACCAGTAAGGCGGACCGTGTTGGCTTCAAAGTGCTCGAAGATGGTAAGAAAGTTCGTATTTTTAAATCCAACGGCGAAGCCGTTGACGCCTAATTTGACAGGAAACTGACATGGCAAGGCTGAGAGAAGTCTACAAGAGTGAAATTGCTGCCAAGCTTAAAGAAGAGCTGGGGTTGGCAAATGTAATGCAGGTGCCGAAGATCACTAAAATCACACTAAACATGGGTGTGGGTGAAGCGCTGGGCGATAAAAAAGCCCTTGAAAATGCAGTGGCGGATATGACGTTGATCGCTGGGCAAAAGCCGATCGTCACCAAAGCACGCAAGTCAATCGCCGGGTTCAAGGTCCGTGAGGGTTGGCCCATCGGTTGCAAAGTGACTTTGCGAAGTGATCGTATGTACGAGTTTCTCGAACGTCTGATCTCTCTGGCCATTCCAAGAATCAGAGATTTTCGAGGCGTCAGCCCGAAATCTTTTGACGGTCATGGGAATTTCTCCATGGGTGTCACCGAGCAAATCATTTTTCCCGAAATTGAGTACGATAAAGTGGATACGTTGCGTGGACTGGATATCACCATTACCACCACTGCCCGCAATGACGATGAAGGCCGGGCTCTGCTCCGTGCATTCAGTTTTCCGCTGAAAGGTTGAGGTAAGTTATATGGCAAAGACATCCATGATCGAGCGCGAGAAAAAACGTGCACGTATTGTTGCGAAATACGCTGAAAAGCGTGCCGAGTTGAAAGCAATCATTTCCAATGCCTCGCTTTCTGATGAAGAGCGTTGGGATGCTCAGGTGAAGTTTCAGCAATTGCCACGTAATGCCAGCCCTTGCCGTCAGCAACGTCGTTGTCGTCAAACCGGTCGTCCCCATGGTGTCTATCGTAAATTTGGTCTGTGCCGCAATAAGCTTCGTGAAGCTGCCATGCGCGGAGATGTTCCAGGCCTGGTTAAGGCCAGTTGGTAAGCAGCGTCGCGAATTAAGGAATTAATCAGATGAGTATGCAAGATACCCTGGCAGATATGTTGACCCGCATCCGCAACGCGCAGATGTCGGCAAAAAAATCTGTCACTATGCCGTCCGCTAAATTGAAAGTGGCTGTTGCCCAGGTTTTGAAAGACGAAGGTTACATTACTGATTTCAGTGTTGCGGAGGGTGCCAAGCCGGAATTGACCCTAGTGCTGAAATACTTTGAAGGTAAACCGGTGATCGAATCGATTACCCGTTACAGTAGGCCGGGGCTTCGCCAGTATTCAGGTTCAGACAAGCTGCCAAGTATTCGAGCTGGCTTGGGTGTTGCTATCGTCTCCACAAGTAAAGGTGTGATGACTGATCGTGCTGCCCGTGCTGCCGGTATTGGCGGTGAGGTTCTCTGCACAGTTTTCTAATGGGATAGTCGAGATGTCTAGAGTTGCAAAAAACCCGGTTACCATACCGGCTGGTGTGGAAGTAAAACTCGGCACTAATGAGATTTCGGTCAAGAGTGGTTCAAAAGCCCTTTCGTTGGCTGTTAATCAACAGGTAGAAATCAAACAGGACGATAACCTGTTGACCTTTGCTGCGCGTGATGGAAGTAAGCAGGCGAATGCCATGGCCGGAACGACCCGCTCATTGGTCAACAATATGGTTCTGGGTGTCGGTGAGGGTTTCGTCAAGAAACTACAGCTAATTGGCGTGGGCTATCGTGCCCAGGCGCAGGGTGGCAAAATCAATTTAACGCTGGGCTTTTCCCACCCCGTTGAATATCAACTGCCTGACGGTGTTTCGGTAGAGACACCGAGTCAGACAGAAATTTTACTGAAGTCGGCAGATAAGCAGCTGCTTGGACAGGTAGCATCAGAAATACGTGCTTTCCGTCCGCCTGAGCCCTACAAAGGCAAAGGAGTTCGCTATGCGGACGAGCAGGTACGTCGTAAAGAAGCGAAGAAGAAGTAGGTCAAGATCATGAGCGACAAGAAACAATCACGTTTGCGTCGTGCACGTCGTGCCCGCTGCAAGATACAAGAACTGGGCGCGAATCGTCTCTGTGTCAACAGAACGCCGCGTCACATTTATGCGCAAGTTATATCGCCTTGTGGCGGCCTGATTCTGGCCAGTGCTTCTACGCTGGACAAATCACTGCGTGCCGGTAAAACCGGCAATACGGATGCGGCCAAGGGTGTTGGCGCTCTGATTGCAGAACGTGCCAAGCAGGCGGGTGTCACTCAGGTTGCATTCGACCGGAGTGGTTTTAAGTATCACGGACGCGTTAAAGCGTTAGCCGATGCCGCTCGTGAAGCCGGTCTGGAATTCTAAAGGTTTATTGTTATGTCTAGAGATCAGAGAGATACATCAGCCGGTGAAGAAGGGCTGCAGGAAAAACTGGTTGAGGTTAATCGAGTTGCCAAAACTGTAAAAGGTGGTCGGATATTTGGTTTTACCGCACTGACTGTGGTTGGTGATGGTAACGGCAAAGTTGGATTTGGTCGTGGTAAGGCGCGCGAAGTGCCCCAGGCTATCCAGAAAGCCATGGAGGCTGCTCGTCGCAATATGATTCAGGTGGACTTGAAAGGTACTACTATTCAGTACCCCACCAAAGCCAACCATGGTGCATCCAAAGTCTATATGCAGCCGGCCTCTGATGGTACTGGTGTTATTGCTGGTGGTGCTATGCGCGCGGTGTTGGAAATTGCCGGTGTGCAAAACGTATTGGCAAAATGCTACGGCTCTACCAACCCGGTCAATGTTGTTCGCGCAACATTTAAAGCATTGCAAGAAATGAGTTCACCAGAAACAGTGGCAGCAAAGCGCGGTAAGAGCGTAGAAGAGATACTGAATTAAGTACGGCGGTTGCCGCGTTAAGTACAAAACGGAAGCTTTACCATGACAAAAGCTAAGAAAATCAAGGTTACTCAGGTGCGCAGCGTACATGGCCGACTTGCAGCTCATAAGGCGTGTGTCGCAGGTCTGGGTTTGCGCCGCATCAACCACACTGTAGAGGTAGAAGATACCCCTTCAGTTCGTGGCATGATTAATAAAGTTCACTATATGGTTAAGGTTGAGGGAGTATAGACATGCGTCTGAATACGCTAAGTCCCGCACCAGGCAGAATCAAGGAAGGCAAACGTGTTGGCCGGGGTATTGGCAGCGGCTTGGGCAAAACTGCTGGTCGTGGCCACAAGGG
>DDNV01000081.1:0-295 GCA_002341315.1 Cellvibrionales bacterium UBA2511 | reverse complement strand
CGGGCCAGAAAGCACGTTCCGGTGGAAGCGTCCGCCCGGGTTTTGAAGGCGGGCAGATGCCCTTGCAGAAACGTTTGCCGAAGTATGGCTTCACTTCCCGTATTTCCCGCGTTACGGCTGAAATCCGTTTGAGTGAATTGAACAGCGTCTCCGGTGATCTGGTCGACATCGCAACATTGCGTGCTGCAGGTTTGATTAATGCATCAATTACTCGCGCCAAGGTTTTCATGTCCGGTGAAGTGGGTCGGCCCGTTACGGTTAAAGGCTTGCGTGTAACCAAAGGTGCTCGTGCTGC
>DDNV01000083.1:24614-25286 GCA_002341315.1 Cellvibrionales bacterium UBA2511 | reverse complement strand
AACTGGATTGATGAAAAAACCGTCAGTGGACAGCACTTCCTTGATACGCTTTTCAAGACGCATACAGGCGAACAGTTTTACCTTCATATCCTCGTATTGCAGCTTCGGCTCGCGCACGGAGTTCTGAAGGAAGGTCAGCAGGTCCCGCTTGATTTCGTAGTTTTCCACCACTTTGAACGGGGACATTTTCAGACCTTCGTCAAAGGAGGTTTCCGCCATGGAAGGCATGCCGCCCGGCTCAATTGCACCACACTCACCTTCGTGAACAGTGGAGGCCACCCAGCAAACCAGCTTGCCTTCGTGGAATACCGGCAGAATCATGCTCTGGTCGGTATTGTGCACGTTGCCATAGCGGGAGTCGTTGTGGATGAACCCATCCCCCGAACTAACGCCGACGGTTTTTTCATCAATCCAGTTCTTGATAATGAACTTGATCGGGTGGTGAACCAGTGCAGAGAAGATCAACACACCGCCGGCACTACCGATCGTGAGGTCACCAGACGCCGAGTAGATACCGGTGATGATGTCACCCCACTTGGCACCGGGAGCTGCACCCATCTGCTCAACCATCTCAAAACCTTCTTCACAGGCAGACTGAAGCCGGTCGCGAATGGAGGCGATCTTGTTGAGGTCGGTGAAAGATTCCATCGCCTTTTCTTCTTCAGGCGTGCG
>DDNV01000083.1:23128-24525 GCA_002341315.1 Cellvibrionales bacterium UBA2511 | reverse complement strand
TGGTCGCGCATGATCTCGGGATCGGGCCCCAGGAAAAGGGTAGTATCCTTGAGGAATTTTTCGATCAGCTCCTGATCTTGCAAAGCTGAATTGTTTGTTTCGTTATTCATAATCAAATACCCCTATATCCACTCAATTTTTTGCATCGGTGCGGAAGAACCATACGGCGCCCTGCTCGGCAGAGACATACTTCCAGCCCGGTTCAATCAAGTAGGTTGTTACATCCGAGGCCACGATACCGGGGCCCACAATTTCTGTTCCCGACGGGATGTCAGTTTTCCGCCAGACCGGTGTCTCGATTGCCTTGGCGCCAGTGCTGACAAAGTAGCAGGTGCGTTTGGCAATGGGTTCCGGCGGTGCGGAGCGCTCACTTTCCGGGATCGGCTTGATGTGTTTGAAGTGCACGGTTTCGTGCTCTACAAATGAAGCCACACGAACGGTGTTGATACGAATACCCGCTTCCGGCGCCTGGCTACCTTCACCAAAGCGTTTGCCGTAGTCCTCGGAGAACTGTTGCAGGATATTCATGACATCCATGGCAGATTCCAGAGTGTGCTTGGACACAACCACGGTGGTCTGAACCAGCTGGTTACCATAGCGCATATCCAGTTCCAGCGAATAACGGATGTCCTCAAGGTTCATACCCTGACGCAGCAGATCGTTTTGACCGCGGGAGCTCAGCTCGGCAACGATATCGTTGAAACGCGTGTAGTCATCGAACACTTTACGAGTGTTGGAATCGTACAGCACCATGAACAGTGACATTTCATGAATGTGCATCTGGTGCATGTTGCCTGCACCCACTGCCGAGAATACCGAACTCATGGGTGGCGCCAGAATTTTGTCAATGCTCAGGTTGCCGGCAATACCACAACAGTGCAGCGGACCATTACCACCATAGGCGAGCATGGTGAACTCTTCAGGGTCATAACCGCGTACCCGCAACTCAGTGTGCAGACCGTTGGCCATGTTGCTGTCAACTTTTTCCTTGATCAGCAGCGCCGCTTCAATCGGTGATACATCCAGGTCGTCACAGAGTGTTTCTTCAATGGCAAACACAGAGCGCTTAGGGTTCAACGGAATGTGGCCGCCGGCATAATTGGTGGGGTCCAGATAACCCAGTACCAAATCGGCGTCCGTCACGGTAGGACTCATGCCACCACGGTCATAACAGGCTGGACCCGGATCGGAGCCGGCACTCTTCGGACCGACGGCAACCGCGTTGTACATCCGGTCAAAGCTGGCGATGGAACCGCCGCCCGCACCGAGAGTAACCAGGTGAACCATGGGCACGGACACCAACCAGCGGTCAATAACCGGGTTGAAGTCATAGTGCTTGATACCGCCTTCAACCACGATACCGATGTCATAGGAGGTACCACCCATATCGGTGGTTC
>DDNV01000083.1:16663-23070 GCA_002341315.1 Cellvibrionales bacterium UBA2511 | reverse complement strand
GAGGTACCACCCATATCGGTGGCAACCACACTGCCGAGATCCGCTTCCTTGGCCAAATGCTCCGCAGCACTGATACCGGATACTGGACCGGAGTGGATAGTTTGCAGCGCATCAGTTGAGTTCAACTGCGCCATACCACCGGAGTTGTGGATCACCAGCATTGGCTTGTCGTACTTGTTGGAACGCAGGTTTTGTTCCAGCTGACTCATGGCGTGATACATGGTGGAGTGAAGATAGCCATCCACAATCGCCGAGGTCGCACGAACATATTCGCCCTTCCGACCGGCAACGCGGTGAGACAAGATTACCGGAATGGAACCCAGCAGATGCGAGGGATACTCATCCAGCAAAATCTGTTCAACACGCTTTTCATGGTCGGGGTTAACCACGGAGTTAACCAGACAAACCACAATGGCTTGAGCACCCTTATCCACCAGTTTTCTGATCTTGACGCGCACGTCCGGCTCATCAAGCGGCATAACCAGCTCACCCTGAAAGCCGAGGCGCTCGCGAACGCCCTCAATCATGTGTGGCAGAACCAGCGGGGCCGGGCGCTGAGCATCGGGCAAATTCTGTTTGCCCAGCTCGTCCAGACCTTCACCGTAACCACGGCCACGACTGAGAGGCACCATCGCCTCATAACCCGCCGTCACCAGCATGCCGATGCGAGGACCTTTGTGCTCGATCAGGGCATTGGTACCCAGCGTAGTGGCGTAGCGAACCGAATCCACTCCGGAAAGAATACTTTCCATGGTGAGATCAAGCTCAGTGTATGCACTCTCCAGGGCTTCATTAAAACCGAGAGAGAGATTTTGGTGGGTCGTCAACGCTTTGGTTTCAATGTACTTGTCATCCCACACTACAAAGCAATCGGTAAACGTACCACCGATATCTACTGATATACGTTTCATAACCTTTTTCCTAAAACAGACCTAATTTATTCAATCACCAATCAACAAGCCGTATCAGTGCTTGTGGGTGTGACAGCGATCTACCAGAATATTGGGGCCTTTCACCGGCTCAAGAATCTCTTCGCGGTGACTCCACTGCTCTTTCAGGGCATCAATATCTACTTCCATATCATAGAGTGGCATATGGTTGGGGAAGGTATATTCAACCTCTACCTGAGTGCCACAGGACGGACAGTAAAACTCGTAAATGTTGACCCACTCCCTGTCAGGACAGAAGGTGAAACGGTACTTTTCAGGGTCGATAATGGACGGGTGGATATCTGCTGGATCACGGTTGTACACCAGCAGTCCCTCTTTGTAGTTGCCACGGGCTGGACCAACCACATGGTCACACACCCGGCACTCCCAGTTTTCCGAATCCAGATCAATACGGAGATATTCAGTCATCAACACTTTCATTATTTGTCCCCCTTGGTCAGGCAAATATCGCCCAGCTCAGTCACCACGAATTCCCAACCTTCGCGAACCAGACAGGTAAAGAATTCTTCCTCAAGGATAGCCGGTCCTGTGCCGTGAGCACCGGGCTGCATATTGTTTACTTCATAGACAGGCACATCGCTCCAACCAGCCGCACCGTTAAACAGTGAGCGGTTTTTGGCCGAGTTGGCCTGAGCCTTTTTGGACACTTCCGCGTGCTTGTTGTCTTCAGTTTTCAGCTTTTTACGTACCGCAACTTCGAGCGTCACGTCGTCAGCTTTTGCCATGTCCTGCGGGACTGAAATTGTATGCCCGAGCTCATGGATCGACTCGACACCGGCTTTGTCTGCCACCAGCCTGGCTGTAACTTCATATTCACCCTTGCCATAGCCCTCGGCAAACATATCTCGCTCACCGCGCTCCATCAGTGCGGCATAGGCCGTTTCCAGAGCCTGCTGACGGCTACCAGTCAACACGGTGGAATAATTCTGACCGATATCGCAGGAACCAATACCAAAGGCACTGAAAACCGCCGCCATTTTGGGCACAAACACGGTCGAAATACCGCAGCCTTCAGCGATGCCACAGGCATTCATCGGACCGGCGCCACCGAAAGCCAGCAACACGGTATCGCTGTCAATTTCACCAAAAGATTTCAGTTCCCCGGCGATTTTTTGCTCGAAGGCATCACGCAGCTTGAGCAGGGCTTCATCTGTGGTAACCCCCAGCGGCGTAGCAATATTTTCAGCGATAGCCGTACGGGCTCGCTCGAGATCGAGAGCCAGACCACCGCCAAAGAACGTGGATGGATCCAGCAGACCCAACAGCAGGTTTACATCGGTGATCGTGGCATTCTTGCCACCGCGACCAAAACAGGCCGGACCAGGTACTGCACCGACACTTTCCGGACCTACCTGGATAGCGCCGTTCTTCACCGTCAGAATGGAACTGCCGCCCACACCGGGACTGGCAATTTCACAGAGTGCAAAGGAGATAGGAACACCTTCAACCGTACCGCGACGCTGCTCGTGCACACCGTGGCCAATCACATGACCGATATCCGTAGTGGTACCACCAACGTCCATGGAAAGCACATTGGGCAGGTTGTATTGCTTGCTGAAGGTTTTAACCCCTTCCATACCACCGCGTGGACCAGAGCTGTAGGTTTTTACAGCAATCGTTTTTGCAACGCGCGATGCATCGCCATCGTTGCGGAAAATCAGCAGCGGGTTCTTGGTGCGATACTCGCGAAGACGGTTTTCGGCGTTATAGAGAAAGTTCTCCATGGCCGGATGCAAAAATGAGTTAATCATCGCTGTCCAGCAACGGCGCTCCGTGGACACATCATCGGCCAGCTCACTGGCAAACAACATTGGAACAGCACCGAGCAGATGGCGCGGATAGTTGTCAAAGGCAATACGCTTGAATTGAGCTTCGTACTCGTCTGCCTTCTCGGACTCAAAACAAACCACAATACGGTTGGCACCCACGGAGGTGAGACGGGTGATGACCGACGTGGTATCCGCACCTTTTGCTTCATCATCCACATCGGCCAATTCAACTTCAGAAACCCTGTCGCCAATCAGGAAGTCATAGAGCTCCGGATCCTGCTCACGCAAACGGGCAGGCAACGTAGAGCCCTTGTTGATGATCAAACCGAGTCGTGGACCTTTACGTTCAACAATGGCGTTGGTTCCCTGGGTGGTTGAATAGCGGATATGATCCACTTCAGCCAACAACCGGGCGACATTTTCTTCTCCGTACACTGCCTTGGAAGCAGACCGCAGACCATCAAAAAAACACTTACTCAAATCGTAAGGTGTTGTCAGAGTTTTGGTCTTGTAGAAGTTGTTTTCTGTCAGCACACAGATATCTGTGAGCGTACCGCCATTATCGATATTTATTAGCATTCCCATATCGAGTTACCTTAGTTCTTTTACTAGCCGAGAATAGTTAGGGTTATAAGCTTCACAAGGATGTGACCAAAAAGCAGCCACTACCTAGAGAGCTCCATTACTTATGCAATAGACATACCAACTTATTATTAATGAGGGCATGAATTATATCTATTTGTTTTATATTAAAAATTCATGTCTTACTTGATTGTGCAACAGGCCACCCGACCTGTCCGGAAATCAATCACCTGTTTTAATTCACTATGGAATATGCCCAACAGGCTTTCCAAAAAGGAACCCGTCAGGCAATGGTGTTGACTCAACCATCGAACCCGTCAAAGTCAGTATAGTAACTATAGAGCACCTTGAACAATTCTACCCGGAAAGCACCCTTCGGACCCCGGCCCAAAGGCTGGCCCGGCGTCAGACCGAGTAATACTCAATGTAAAACTGCACATCTCCCATTGCCGGACTAAGACTGTGCGTAAGATCGGGAGCCATGACCCCGGCAAAGCCCTTGTCGAGCAGAAAACCACGGCTGGCAGCCACGCCTGGCTCAATAACAAACTGCAGCATACCCTCCTTGACCACAACCCTGGCCCATACCCCAGGCTCCGTAGAGAAGCCACTCTGCCATTCGCTCGGCATATCCGAACGCTGATACACCGGAGTGGTTTCAACCAACGTCATACCATCGGGAATTTTAGGCATATCGCAGTCCACGCACTCGACAGTGTCACCAATATGCTCCTGTCGTCCCTTGCCGGTGCCAATCCAGCGGCACTCCATATAGGGTGGATTGTGCTTCATCTGCAATTCGTGACCACATTCCAGCTCCGCCACCCATTCCTGGAAGCGGTCCAGGTGAAAACCCTCTATGACTCTCTGCATAACATCAAACCTGTCATTACCTGATACATCGTACGCGCCGAATAGTTTTCAGCGCCCAATACCAGTATAGGGATCACTGTGATTTCTTGCAGGCCACATAGAAAGTTCTGCCCACAATACCCTCGCATTCCCCGCACCAAGCAGGCAGCGAGAAACAGGCCACAATGGAACTTGTGGCACTGCCTGTCTGGCACTACGCTATATAAGGGATGTTCCGTAGCTATTGATTGGGCTATGACCCTTATTTGTGCCGGAGGGATGAAGGAATGAGATATTTAATGATCCTTTATGTGGCTGCATCGATAGCCGTGGCGGGCTGTGCACCAGGCGACGCTTCAGAATCAGAACAGGAAATGTCGGCTAGTGGTTTTTCTCCGTATGTCGATGAACAGGGAAACATTGGCCGGCCAGATAATTTTCGCGAAAACTGGGTTCATCTCGGCACCTGGTTTGTGAAGGAGGATAATCATGCGAGTGGTCCCGGTGTTCATGATGTCTACGCTACACCTGAATCCGTTGAAGGATTCAAGAAAAGCGGTCAATGGCCCGATGCGACAGTGTTGATAAAAACCGTTTCAGGAATTGAGGAAAAACAGCTACCTACAGGGAATACACAATGGGCCGGCGATATCGGGGTCTGGTTCGTGATGGTGCGCGACCGGGAAAACCGATTTCCGGACAACGAGGCCTGGGGCGAAGGCTGGGGCTGGGCTTTATTCAAGGCAGATGCACCGAACAAGAATGTAACAACCACCTGGCATGGCGAGGGGCTCAATAATTGTTTTGGCTGCCATGTGCCGGTTAAAAATACCGAATGGGTTTATATCGACGGCTATCCCACCGTGAGGGATTTCGCACGCTATCCGGAACCGGACGGCGCTTCAGAATAACAACCCACCAGAAAACCGAAAGCCAGCCAGGATTAATAGTATTCGTAGCACTGCGGCCGATTCATAAGCTCAATTGTCACCTCGGGCTATGTCACTGGCGTATTCAAATTGAATTTATGGGCTTTACTCGACACCCAGACCAAGGATGTCTGCACCTACCTGTCAGACGAAAATCACGAGATCACATCGGGGCTGAGCGAAGAAGAATTGTCACTATTTGAGACAAACGCCAACCTAAGTTTCTACACTGTCTTCAACAGGTTTCTGCTTGCCTCCGGCATTCTCGTATTAATACTGGCATTGGCACTGTTATATTTCACTCGCCAATAAGCCACACAGCAGGAGCAACCAAACCGACCGCCCACATCAGCGGTACTTACCCGTATCTATGGAGCCCTTATGAAAATCTATACCGTCCACTGCAGCTGTAACCGCATCGAACTGTCTCTATACGGCGAGCCCAAGGCGCGGGTCATTTGCCACTGTATCGACTGCCGGGAATTGCTTGACGGCCCGTTTTATCCGGTCACCGTGTGGACTGATCACACTGCTTCCATCACCCGTGGCGAGAGCGATCTCGGCATCTACCAACACCCTAGGCTGAAAATGAAAAAGTATTTCTGCACCAACTGCGGAGAAGTGCTGTTCAACACCAATAGCGTGGACTGGCAGGCCGTTCCCCAGTGGCTGATTGCCAAGAGCTACGACAACCAACTGCCCTTGGAATTAACCGCCGTGGCACATATTTTCTATGAACAACGAATTATTGATGTCAGCGACAACCTGCCCAAGCACCTGCGCGGCTTTAGCAGCCCGCTCTTTGAAGGCTGAAGGTAGCTGGAGCCCCATTTCAACAGCCCTCTCCAGATAAATAAAAACCCCAACATAAAGCCGGGATTTAAATCAGAGCCTCAGTAACGCAGCTCGATTCGATCGGGATTGGCTCGCCACGAAGCGGCTCGGGGTTGCGCCCCGCCGACGCAATGCGCCGGCGCCCAAAATGGTCAAGCCGTTTTGTCGAACGGGGGTTCTCATCCATATCTCCCGCCACCCACCCATAAAAAACCCGGCATAAAGCCGGGGTTTAAATCAGAGCCTCAGTAACGCAACTCGATTCGGTCGGGATTGGCTCGCCACGAGGCGGCTCGGGGTTGCACCCCGCCGACGCAACGCGCCGGCGCCCAAAACGGTCGAGCCGTTTTGTCGAACGGGGGTTCTCATCCAGTTCTCCCGTCACCCACCCATAAAAAACCCGGCATAAAGCCGGGGTTTTTATGGGTGGCGGTGAGGGAGGGATTCGAACCCTCGATAGGGGATTAGCCTATACTCCCTTAGCAGGGGAG
>DDNV01000083.1:15959-16537 GCA_002341315.1 Cellvibrionales bacterium UBA2511 | reverse complement strand
GCCTTCAGCCACTCGGCCACCTCACCATACTATTGAAACGACGATAAATGCCGCCTCGCAAAAGTGGCGGCATGATAACATACCAAATGGAAAATCAAAGCGGACTAAGGTTATTGATCTTCGTCTTTTTCCTGCTGAATCCGCTGGTAAATCTCCTCCCTGTGAACGGAAACTTCTTTGGGTGCATCCACACCCAGACGTACCTGATTGCCCTTGACTCCGAGCACGGCGACACTGACATCGTCACCAATAATGAGGGTTTCCCCGACGCGACGCGTGAGAATTAACATGGTTTAGCTCCTGTATACTGCCAAATACCAACGTCTATGCTGGCTTTCCTGGTTTAACCACGCATTGTTATTGTTATTCAGCGGGCCACCTCCCTGATGGATAATGCTTCCACAGTCGGGCAGGCGGAACTATACCAACCATTCCATATTGCGGTAAATAGTCTTTTGTTCACTCTTCCCTGTCGGATTCTTCCAGCTCGAAGGCACTGTGCAGAGCACGCACAGCCAACTCGAGGTATTTTTCATCGATAACGACGGTAATTTTAATTTCCGAAGTACTGATCATCT
>DDNV01000083.1:6131-15884 GCA_002341315.1 Cellvibrionales bacterium UBA2511 | reverse complement strand
GAAGTACTGATCATCTGAATGTTGATATTTTCCTGCGCCAGCGCTTCAAACATCTTGGCGGCGACACCCGCATGAGAGCGCATCCCGACGCCAACCAGAGCAAGCTTGGCAATGCTGGCATTGGTATCTACTTGAGTGGCACCCAGTTCTACAGCAATACGCTCAAGGATGTCTTTCGCTTTTGCCAGTTCATTGCGATGGACGGTAAACGTCAGGGATGCGGTATTGTCATGTGCCACATTCTGCACAATCACATCGACCTCAATATTCGCGCGACCCACTGCGCCAAGGACTTTGGAGGCTATCCCGGGCACATCGGGGATACCGCGAATGGTCAGCTTGGCTTCATCGCGGTTAAATGCGATGCCAGAAACAACCGGTTTTTCCATATCGTCGTCGTCCTCCAGGGTAATCAATGTACCGGGGCCATCCTCAAAGCTGGATAGCACCCGTAGCGGGACTTTGTATTTTCCAGCAAACTCAACCGAACGTATCTGCAATACCTTGGACCCCTGGCTGGCCATCTCCAGCATTTCTTCAAAGGTGATTCGGTCAAGCCGTCGCGCATTGGCAACCACCCGTGGATCTGTAGTGTAAACACCGTCCACATCGGTATAAATCTGGCACTCGTCCGCTTTCAGGGCTGCGGCAAGAGCCACTGCAGTCGTATCGGAACCACCGCGGCCCAACGTTGTAATATTGCCATTGTCATCGACACCCTGAAAACCGGCCACCACGACCACCCGGCCAGCCGAGAGATCCTGCTGCATCCGGTGCGCATCAATTTCCTGAATGCGAGCCTTGGAATGGGCATCATCTGTGAGGATACGCACCTGTCCACCAGTATAGGACCGCGCATCACAACCCAGCTTATGAAGGGCGATGGTCAGCAACGCAATGGTGACCTGCTCACCCGTGGAAACCAGAACATCCATTTCCCGCGCACTGGGCTCGGCCTCGATCTCCCTGGCCAACCCAATCAGGCGATTGGTTTCGCCACTCATGGCAGAAACCACCACCACCACGCTATCACCACGATTGCGAAAAGCGTGGACTTTCTCGGCAACCGCCTGAATACGCTCTATGGTGCCGACCGATGTGCCACCGTATTTTTGAACAATCAGACTCATGACAACTCTACAGTTCTTGCCGCCGGAAATGGGCGGCAATTAAACACCAAATAATTGACAAAGTTAACAGATAATATGGCGTGCACGCACTCAGCCGGAAAGCTGTTGCTGCACCCACTCGGCCGCTGATTTCAGTGCCGACGGAAGCGCATGCACATCTGTACCACCACCCTGCGCCATGTCGGGACGGCCACCGCCTTTACCACCCAAATCAACGGCGACACGCTGCACCAGCTCGCCTGCTTTCAGACGGCCCGTCACCTCAGGCGTCACACCGGCTACCAGGGCAACCTTCCCGTCGTTCACCGCAGCCAGCAGAATGACCGAGGTACCCAGCTTGTTCTTCAATTGATCCACGGTATCCCGCAGGGATTTCGGATCTGCACCCTTGATATCAGCCAGCAAAACCTGAACACCGTTGATCGTTATCGCCTGACCGACCAGGTCGCTGCCCGCACTACTGGCCAGCCGCCCCTTCAGCTGGGCATTTTCCTTTTCCAGCGCTTTCATGTCGGCACAGAGCGCACCCACCTTTTGGGCGGCATTCGCCGGACGGGCTTTGACGAGCTCGGCAATCTGTTCCAACTGGACTTCCAGCTCATCCAGGTAAGTCAGTGCCTGTGCGCCGGTCACGGCCTCAATACGGCGCACACCGGAGGCAATGCCGGTTTCACTGACGATCTTGAGCAAACCGATATCACCGGTGCGCAACACGTGGGTTCCACCGCAGAGCTCGACAGAAAAAGGTGCCCCCATGGTCAGAACACGAACCTGATCACCGTATTTCTCACCAAACAGGGCCATCGCACCTTTCTGTCTGGCGGTCTCCATATCGCAGATTTCTGTTTGCACCAGACTGTTGATGCGAATTTCTTCGTTGACCCGCCGCTCAATGGTTTTCAGCTGTTTTGCGTCGATCGCCTCGGGATGGCTGAAATCAAACCGCAGCCGCCTGCTGTCCACCAGCGAACCTTTTTGGGTGACGTGATCGCCGAGAATTTCTCGCAGTGCAGCGTGTAACAGGTGAGTAGCAGAGTGGTTGAGCGCAGTTGCAGCGCGAACCGCGTTGTCGACCCGCGCTTCCAGTGGTTGCCCTTCAGTGATCGTGCCCGACAACAGCGTACCAATGTGCAGATAGTGGCCGCCCTGTTTCTGACAATCACGCACTTCAAATTCGACACCCTCGGCGAGCAGGTAACCGCTGTCGCCAGCCTGGCCGCCGGACTCGGCATAGAAAGGGGTCTGATCGAGCACAACAATGCCCTCCTCCCCGGCAGAAAGCTGACTGACCGGAGCCCCCTCCCTCAGCAATGCCCGAACCTCACCCTTACCAGCGAGGTTGTCGTACCCGGTAAAGGCCGTGGCGCCATCCAATGCCAGCGAATGACTGTAATCCACCTTGAAGGCACCGGCGCTGCGCGCCCGCTGGCGCTGCTGCTCCATGGCTGCTTCATAACTGGCCATATCCAGTGACAATCCGCGTTCCCGGGCAATGTCATTGGTCAGGTCCACCGGGAAACCAAACGTGTCGTACAGGGTAAAGATCAGCTCTCCCGGAATCACATCACCCTGCAAATCATTGAGGGCCGATTCGAGCAGAGCCATGCCTTTATCCAGGGTCTTCTCAAACTGACGTTCTTCTGCCAGCAAGACCTTCTCAACCTGGGCCTGGGCTCTGGCCAATTCCGGGTAGGCATCGCCCATTTCGGCGACCAGCGACGCCACCAGCTTGTGGAAAAACAGACTTGTCTGACCCAGTTTATGGCCATGACGAACGGCGCGGCGAATAATCCGTCGCAGTACGTAGCCACGCCCTTCGTTGGCCGGGAGCACACCATCCACAATCAGAAAACTGCAGGAGCGAATGTGATCAGCAATGACTCTCAACGACTTGTTTTCCAGGTCACGGGTGCCAGTCACCTCTGCAGCAGCCCTCAACAATGCCTGGAACAGATCGATGTCGTAGTTGCTGTGCACACCCTGCATCACGGCAGCAATGCGCTCCAACCCCATGCCGGTGTCGATGGAGGGTTTTGGCAAAGGCGTCTGGTGCCCGTCGGCACTGCGCTCAAACTGCATGAAAACCAGATTCCAGATTTCGATGTAGCGATCCAGATCGTCATTTTCGCTGCCGGGGGGGCCGCCGGGCACATCCGGGCCATGGTCGTAGAAAATTTCCGAACTCGGTCCACAGGGGCCGGTGTCGCCCATCTGCCAGAAGTTATCTTCGTCGAGGCGCGAGAATCGTTCAGGACTGACAGCCACCTCATTCAGCCAGATGTCCGCCGCTTCATCATCGGAGATATGCACGGTGATCCACAGGCGTTCTTGCGGCAACCCGAGCACCTCAGTGAGGAACGACCATGCAAAACGGATGGCATCGCGCTTGAAATAGTCGCCAAAGCTGAAGTTGCCCAGCATTTCAAAAAAGGTGTGGTGACGTGCGGTGTAGCCCACGTTTTCCAGGTCGTTGTGTTTGCCCCCCGCCCTGACACAGCGCTGCGACGAAGCGGCACGACTGTATGGACGCTGGTCGACGCCCAGAAAGACATCCTTGAACTGCACCATCCCGGCATTGGTAAACAGCAATGTCGGGTCATTGCCGGGTACCAGACTACTACTGGGCACAACAGTATGTCCCTGGCTGGCAAAATACTTCAGGAAAGCATCACGTATTTCAGCACTTTTCATAAACAAGCAGGTTCCATAACCCTGACTGGGGGTCGGTTAATCAATCGTGTGCGGGCAATCGTCAGAATCCGAGTTCAGCCTCGGAAAATGCTTTATTGCCAAGAATATGCAAATGGAGGTGGAACACCGTCTGACCAGCTCCTTCGCCATTGTTAATCACTACCCTGAAGGCATCACCAATACCGGCTTTGCGGGCAATCTCCCCCACCGCCAGCATGAGATGACCGAGGATTTTCTGATCCTCCGGAGAAGCATCGACCAGTCGGGGAATGGGTTTCCGTGGAATCACCAGCAGATGCGTAGGCGCCTTGGGGGCAATATCATTGATGGCGATACAAAGCTCGTCTTCATAGACGATGTCGGCAGGAATATCGCCCTTGATAATTCGGCTGAAGATGGTTTCTTCTGACATGGTTTGTTGACCTCCGGCTAGTGAGTGTCACCGAGTTTTTCGTCGGTGCTGAGTGGGCGGGCCTCACTTTCCAGCATCACCGGGATACCATCGCGAATCGGGTAGGCCAGACCGCTGGCCCGGCAGACAAGCTCGTCTTTTTCCCTGTCATATTCCAGTGATCCCTTACTCACCGGGCAGACCAGAATACTGAGTAGTTTTTTATCAATCATCACGAATCCGGAGCGTAGCGAAAGTTGCAAGGAAGAAGTTTAAGGGAAAGGCGGCCCCAAGACTACGCCTGTGGTATCGGGATTCGGTATCCGGTTACATTACTTTGCTGCGGGAAACTGGTCCAGAACCAGCGCCGGGTCGAGACGGACATCGAACCAGTTGATCCGCCAGTCCAGATGCGGGCCAGTGGCACGACCGGTCGCTCCGACACGGGCAATCGGGTCACTGGGGGTCACTTGCTGCCCCTCTTCAACCAGCAGCTCGCTGAGGTGGATGAAGGTGGAACTGATACCGTAACCGTGATCGATCAACAGGGTGCCACCGGAATAAAACATATCGCGGTGCACCAGCGTCACGACACCCGGTGCCGGGGCAAAAACCTCAGTACCAGTGGGAGCGGCGATATCCAGACCGTAGTGAGGGTTTCCCGGCGTACCGTTGTAAACCCTGCGGCTTCCATAGACGCCGGTGATAGGCCCTTCAAGGGGTTTGACAAAGCCTGTCAGAAAATCTGTTCGCTTATCGTCCACGGTTCTCGCCTCACGCACCAGGGCCGCCTCCCGTCGAATTCGCTCCAGCACCTCAGGCGGCGGTGTGACGGTCTTCTGTGGGACACCCTCCACACGCTGCTCGCGATAAACTCTCTGCGCCACAGCGTAACTGTAGGTCACCACTTCATTACCGCCCTTGGTGTGGGTGAGCTTGATTTCTGCCGGAGTATCCCGGCCAAGCCCAAATACAAACAGGCCCTGATCATCCACCCTGACAGGACGGCCCATGACCTCAATCTGCTCGCCGGGCGTCACCTGGCCGACCAGCATGCCACCCTGCACCAGCTCGCCTTGAAGCTCCAGCGAAAAGGACCCCATCGGCAGCAGACATATCAGCAGAACAAGCGGCCGACGACATAGGGACAGACATCTCAATAACATGATCGACTCGTGTTGGGTTAGCAGTAATGACAATATCAGGGATAGGGTTCGAGCGATTTAACCTTACACCGATCACCGGTTTGCAGCACTCTGATTGAGTGGGAATCCGCACAAAATTTATCATTTTGCGCCGTGTGAACGAAACCGTACTGTTCGACACCCTGGCAGTCGCCATGGAAACGCATCAGCACTTTTTTGCCACCGGCCAACTCAAGTACCGCCGCGTGGGAATTCAGCACGTAAAAATAATGGACCAGCTTACTGTTCAGGCAACCATCCACAATCCCCCAGAGCGCCAGTTCGGCATCAGTAACCATTTCCGATTTTGCCTTCTGTCCGGTTTTCGAGACACCATACCGGGGCCACTCCTCAGCCAGAAGTTGAGGCCCGAAGGCCAGGAAGACCCAGAATATGGTCCAACGCTTCCACGATTTCAATTCAACACCCCAGCTAAAATGGTTCAAACCTGCCTGTTAGATTGTATCCCGGCGCCTCCGTTCCTGAGGTCATGTATTTAATTCTATGGGTGCTATGATAGCCCGTATTCACCTTGGGAGTTCAAGTAGTCGCCATGCACCTCCAGCTGCCCGACTTTTGCCCACCACCCGGCTTGCGCAATGCACATATCCAGAGCTTGCTCAGCAACGCAGGACCCAGACAATGGCTGGTTAACAATCGCTGCCTGGCCATGAGAGCACGCAGCAAGACCTTCCTGCTCAACGGCTCACACGATGGTCAGGCGGTAAAACTGTTGGCAGCATTTGATCGGGCAGATCGCGACAATAATAAACTGGCTGTGTTATTGCACGGCTGGGAGGGGAGCGCAGAGTCCACCTACATACTCTCCGCCGCCCACTATCTTTACCAACGCGGTTTCAATGTGTTGAGACTCAACCTTCGCGACCACGGTGGGAGCCTGCATCTCAACAGCGGGACGTTCAACTCCACCCTGTCCGAGGAGGTTGCCAGTGCCATCATGGATTTTTTGCGGCAACAACCTCACCGCCACTGTTCCCTGGCCGGCTATTCACTGGGGGGCAATTTTGCCCTGCGCATTGCCGCCGATGTCGGCACCGAGATACCACTGTCGTCAGTAGTGGCCATCTGTCCGCCCGTGGATCCTGCACATGCCATGGAACGCATTATGGACGGCCCGGTTTACCGCAACCATTTCTTTGACAAGTGGACCCGTTCACTGGAGAAAAAACTGCATTTTTTCCCCGAGCTGCTGGATGACAAACCACTGCCACATTTCTCATCACTGATCACCCTGAATGACTATTTTGTGCCCACCTTCACTCCATTCAGGGATGCCAGCGAATACTTCTCCGCCTACGCACTGAGCGGCGACAGGTTGTCCAACCTCAACGTGCCGGCCTACCTTATAACAAGTGAGGATGATCCGATTGTGCCGGTGACCGATCTGGAAAAGATTCACCGCCCCGATTCACTCGCGTTTGTGGTGACGGCATTGGGTGGACACTGCGGGTTTGTTGAAAACTACCGGCTGGATTGCTGGATCGATCGCTGTCTGGCTGAAATATTCAACCATCATCCTTTTCAGTACCAGTAAAGCAGGCCTGAATCTGTTCAGCACTGAACCCTCGGTACTGAAGAAAACGGCTGCGCCTGGCGCGCTCGGCAAAACTGGTGCAGGGCTGGCGCCCGTATTTCTTATGCATCACCTGAACGGCCAGTTCAAACCAGTCCTCATCGCAAACGGCAATCGTCTGCTCGGCCAGGGACGTATCGACCCCCCGCTGCTGTAGTGCCTGACGAATCCGATAGGGCCCCTGCCCACGGTGAACAAGTGCACGAACATAGGATTCAGCAAAACGCTGGTCAGATTGCAGATTGTCCCGCGTCAGCCCCGCCAACACCGGCTCTACCAGCGGGGCGTGCTCGGGAAACTTCTCCACCAGCTTGGCCTGCAATTCATGGGCGGAGTGCTCACGACGGGCCAGCAGATCCATGGCCCGGTGGCGAATCAAACGCTGCGGGTCCAATTCGGCAGGTTTCTTCAAGGCGACCGCTCCTCCGGCGGCAGCGCAACCGGCGGCTCGGCATCCGGAACGCTCCGGGTGACGGGCTTCTCGACCATGCCCAGCCATTCACCAATCTTGCGAAAAATCTTTTTAATCAGTCGCCATAACTTCGGCAACAACCAGATCACCAGCGCAATAAACAGTACCATCAGGCAGAGGAACAATACCGGGTGATTAAACATTGTCCACAGCCCGCCCAACACCAGCAGGTCCTCACTGATGGATGCGGTCCAGTTGCTGACGGGTTCAGGAGACGTATTGATCAGTGCCCGGGTGGAGGCCTTGGTGAGATGGCTGGCACCGGCCAGAGTACCCCCCATCAATCCCGCCGCAATTTCCAGTGCCGGCGTGACATCGCCCACCGCCCCCGCAGCCAGCATGGCCCCGGCGGGTATGCGGATGAAGGTATGCAGGGTATCCCAGCCGGTATCCACCCCTGGTACTTTGTCCGCAATAAATTCAATCACATACATGACGCCGGCGGCCATGATCACCATCGGACTCTGCACCACGGCCAGCTCCGCGGGCAACTGGATGTTACCGGTCGCTCCCGCTATGCCCAATACCAGTACCAGCGCATACAGATTGATGCCACTGGCCCAGCCAACGCCTGCCGTCAGGGCAATCACACTGATCAGTTCCTGATAACTATCCATTGATCTACTCCTGCCGGACGAAGCCGGTGACTATTTCATTGGTAAAAGCACTGCCCGGTCGACCCAGCGGTCAACGCCGAAATGGTATTAACAACAGGGACCAAAACCCCTCATCCTTTGCCTGATCCACACCAATCGGCATGGCCGGTTCGCGAACCTTGTCCGACCGACTGGCAAACAGGCGATCCCAGAAGCTGAATATAGCCCCATAATTACTGTCCGTGTCGCGCTGGTCAATATGGTGGTGCACCCAGTGAATAGAGGGCGTCACGATCACCCACGAGAGCCACCTCTCCAGATTCGCTGGCAACCGGATATTGGAATGGTGGAAACCCGCCATTGCCAGCACCAGGGATTCAAAAAGAATTACCGAGAACAGCGGGAACCCGATCAGCAGAATAACGGTACCACGCACCAGTGCCGACAACACCACCTCACCGAAGTGGAACCGCACAGCTGAGGTCACGTCCAGCCACTGATCGAGGTGATGAACCCGATGGAAACGCCATAACAGAGGTAAGCGATGATTGGCACGGTGCCACCAGTAAATCCACAGATCCAGCAACAGGATATCCAGTGCAATGCCCCAGCCATCCCCCGGCCAAACAGTTCGCCAATCCGTCGCGCTCTGATTCACGGCAAACAGCGTAATAGGCAGGACAATCAGCGGCGATAGGATACTGTTACAGAGCCACAGCGAGAGATTTTTACCGAGCCGACGGGGAGTGGCGATGACGTCGGGCCGTTGCGCAGCGGGCCATTTTCGTTCAGAGACAAACAGAAGCAGCAGAAACCCCAGCACCAGAATACTTTTATAGAGAACCAGCTCTGATATATCCATCAATTATTTTACCGTCCCATCGGGGAACCTTTCCGGAAAGTCGCGAGCGCGCCCCTCGCCACCAGACTGATATTGAATCAGGAAATCCAGAGGGCCACAAAAAAACCGCATCAGGTTCCGGATGCGGTTTTTTTACCTCCTGCGACCAGCTGTTCACAGCAGTCAGTTTTGAATATCTTCCGTTTCTGCAGGATCCGCTGGCAGCTCCTGTTTTGGGGGTTTGGCCGGGGCCATTAACTGCTGACGGATTTTCTGTTCAACCTCAGCGGCAATTTCCGGATTTTCCTTCAAATACTCGCAGGCATTCGCTTTTCCCTGTCCAATTTTGGTGCCGTTATAGGCATACCAGGCACCTGCCTTGTCAATCAGGCCACACTTGACCCCCAGATCGACCACTTCACCCAGATGGTTAATACCCTCACCGTATAAAATCTGGAATTCACACTGCTTGAACGGGGGAGACACCTTGTTTTTTACCACCTTCACACGGGTTTCGTTACCCACCACTTCCTCGCCTTCCTTGACGGCACCGATACGGCGAATATCCAGTCGCACCGAGGAGTAAAATTTCAGGGCATTACCACCCGTGGTAGTTTCCGGATTGCCAAACATCACCCCGATCTTCATTCTGATCTGGTTAATAAAGATCACCAGACAGTTGGCCTGCTTGATATTACTGGTGAGTTTGCGCAGTGCCTGGGACATCAAACGGGCCTGCAAGCCCACATGGTGATCGCCCATTTCACCTTCAATTTCTGCACGGGGCGTCAGGGCCGCCACCGAGTCCACCACCAGCACATCAATAGCGCCTGAACGCACCAGCATATCGGTGA
>DDNV01000083.1:5774-5980 GCA_002341315.1 Cellvibrionales bacterium UBA2511 | reverse complement strand
TGAACGCACCAGCATATCGGTGACCTCCAGAGCCTGTTCGCCAGTATCCGGCTGTGAGACAATCAGGTCGTCCACATTGACACCCAGCCTTTCGGCGTAGTCTGGATCCAGCGCATGTTCTGCATCCACAAAAGCACAGGTGCCGCCCTTTTTTTGTGCCTCGGCAATCACCTGAAGCGTCAACGTGGTTTTACCGGAGGACTCCG
>DDNV01000083.1:5139-5558 GCA_002341315.1 Cellvibrionales bacterium UBA2511 | reverse complement strand
ATGCCCAATGCGATATCCAGACCCAGCGACCCGGTTGAGATAGATGGCATGACCACATGTTCCCGGTCGCCCATCCGCATGACAGTTCCCTTGCCAAATTGCCGCTCGATTTGACCGAGTGCCGCCTGCAGCGCTTTTTCCTTGTTTGGATCCATGAAAGGTCTCCTTTGCTATCTTCTGTGTAGAGAATGGCGCTAGCTTAACCCAACGCAAAACTACTGTATAGTCATACAGTATTAATTATCCAGCAACTCAATTAACCCCAGCAACGCCTGCTGTACGGCGGCCGCTCTCACCGCCGCCCGATTACCGGGAAACCTGAAACAGCGGGCGACTGGAGAACCATCGCGAAGCATCCAGCAAAACCAGACCGTCCCCACCGGTTTCGCCTCGGTGCCACCATCCGGCCCCGCCACCCA
>DDNV01000083.1:0-5052 GCA_002341315.1 Cellvibrionales bacterium UBA2511 | reverse complement strand
CCCCGCCACACCGCTCACCGCCACACTGATATCCGCATCGGCAAGGGCCAGGACAGCCCGCGCCATTTCGACCGCCACCGCTTCACTCACCGCCCCCTCGGCGGCGAGCACGTCGGGAGATACACCCAGCAACTGCTGCTTGGCACTGTTGGCGTAGGTCACCAACCCCAGCTGGAACCATTGGGAACTGCCGGGAATCCCGGTGATGGCACTGGCGACGCCGCCACCGGTACAGGATTCCGCGCAGGTAACCGTGGCACGGCGATTGAGCAACAGCTCTCCCAGCCGGGCCGACAGCGAAACCGTTTGATTATCCATGCCGACAACTTACTGCAACTGATCTGCTGATTAAAGAGGCGATGCAAATACCCTTATTTGAAGGTAATGGTAACCTGTGTTTCATAGTGATAGGTGCCGGGAAACAGATCAATCAGATTCACCTGTTCGATCCGGTAATCACCGCCCAACAACTGCAGATCGCGCACCATGGTGGGGGCACTGCAACTGACGTAAATCAGTTTTTTGGGCCGATAGGCTTTCACCCATTGTGCCAGATGGACAAAGCCCTTGCGGGGTGGGTCCACCAGCAGCACATCAAACCGGGTGTGCTCGGTGCGCGCCCTGAAAGCCCGCAACGCCGTGTCGGAAAAAAGATCCAGGTGAATAAAGCTCAGTTCTTCCTTCAGCTTCGCCCGCTCCGGAGCGTAGTCCACCATCACCCGCTCGATACCGGGGTGCTCCGGCAGAATCAAATCTGACAGGTTGCCCTCTCCGGAGAACAGATCCAGCAACGTCCTGACCTCAAGATCGTCCAACTGGGCTCTTACGGTCTCACGCAGCACCTCATTCATGGCCCCGTTGACCTGGGTAAAACCGCCGTGGGCATAGGGTTGATCCCATTGCACACTGACACCGTCATCGGTCAGATACAGCTCACAGTGCCCCTGACCCTGGTGATCTTCAGTCCAGTTTTTATCCTGGTAGAGGCTGTCAAAGGTCTCGCGAAGTCGCTCATCAATCACCTGGCAGTGCGGAATTTCCAGCACAGCATCGGTGACCGGGTCGATCATACCCAGATACTTGTGACGGTAGTGCAACTGCATGCGATTGCGGTAGCCCAGCCGCTGCTCGGCAGGTGCCACGCGAATGTCGGGGGTCTCCACACTGAGCCGCTTGAGATGATCCGCCAGAGCATTGCGCTTGTAGGTCAGTTCGCTTTCATAATCCGTGTGCAGAAAGTGACAGCCGGAGCACTGCTCAAAATGCTCGCAGGCCGACGCAATACGGTTTTCAGCAGTGCTGGCAAGGCTGTCCAGCCGGGCAAACAGCACCCCCTTGCTGGCACGGGTAATGGTTGCAGAACCCTGTTCACCGGGCAACGTCTTGGCAATGAAACAGGGTTTGTTGTCAATCTTTGCCACCCCCTGCCCCATCGGGTCGATGCTCTCGATCAGGAATTCAATCGGGCGGCTTGGCGATTGCCGTCTGGCTTTGGGGTGAGGTCTTCTGGGTTTCAATGGGATTCCTTAAATCAGACTGCCGACGGACGAACTGGCCGACGCTAAAACAGCCTTCAAGTATGCCCTAGTTTTACAGCCATTGGGATTTCTCAATGGCTCCACTGCATTCTCGAAATCAGTGAACAGAATCTGCGTCGTCACTTGCAACGTATCAAAAGGCAGCAGCACTGAACAATCGATCAATCAGCGACGAACAGCCGGGCCGGGCCCGCCGGGACGATACCGGTGGGATTGATGGTTTTGTGGCTGCCATAGTAATGCTTTTTAATGTGATCCAGGTTGACGGTTTCTGCGACACCGGGGGTTTTGTATAACCGGGCCAGATAGCCGGGTAAATTCGAAAACTCCAGCAGGCGGTTGCGATTGCATTTGAAGTGACCGTGGTAGACCGCATCGAAGCGAACCAGCGTGGTAAACAATCGCCAGTCCGCCTCGGTGACCTGATCTCCCAATAGATAAATCCGACTCGCCAGCCTGTCTTCCACCCAGTCCAGCGCCTTAAAAAGCGCGTCATAGGCCTTTTCGTAGGCGGCCTGGGTCGTGGCAAATCCGGCCCGGTAGACGCCGTTATTAATCTCGTCGTACACCCGCTGATTAATGGCGTCTATTTCCGCGCGCAAAGCCGCAGGGTAAAAATCCAGCTGATTGCCGGTGATCGAGTCAAAAGCACTGTTCAGTATTCGGATAATGTCGGCAGATTCGTTATTGACGATGGTCTGCTGCTGTTTATCCCACAACAACGGCACAGTCACCCGGCCTTCATAGTCAGGGGCCGCTTTCAAATAGAGTTGATAGAGGTAATCCAGCCCGTAGAGATCATCGCCCTCCGCGCTGAACTCCCAACCGTTCTCCAGCATCAGTGGCTCCACCACCGTGACACCAATATGCTCTACCAACCCCTTTAACTGGCGAAAAATCAGCGTCCGATGGGCCCAGGGACACGCCAGCGAAACATACAGGTGATACCGGCCACTGCTGGCGGCAAACCCCCGCTGCCCATCAGGGCCGGGGCCGCCATCCGCCGTAATCCAGTGCCGGAACCGGCTTTCCTGCCGCCTGAACTCCCCGCCGCTGGCCTGGGTGTCATACCACTTGTCCTGCCATGCCCCGTTCACCAACAATCCCATGATGCTCTCCCGAAACCGGTTTCTCGCTGCGTGTGATCAGTAAGCATGGCGCATTAGCCGTGGGCCTGCCAATCCGAAAACATATCTTACTGGGGTTATAAAGATTGAGCATTGCACGTTGCACCGCCAGAACTGACAACATTTCAGAGTGGCATAGTTTCGCGGTCAGTCCCTCCCAATTTGACCCAAAAAATCGACCGGTAACATGGAGCATTATCGGCTGCGCAGCATCGACCATGACAAATGACGGGATGAACTTCCCCGGTATGGTCCCACCGCCACTCCACTTGAATTTCCGTACATCAAAAGTGTTCAATCATGCTGCCCTTTCCAAATCATCTATTACAAATGGATGCTGGTAATGGCTGGCCCAGATTTTCGGAGGAGTAGAGGGTCACACCAATATTGCTCATCTCGTCCTCGCCCCTTGGATAGAGCTGAGAAATCGCATCCGTGACCAGCATGATTTTGAAATCCCGCTCACTGGCCTCGTAGATACTGGTGCGCGGGCAATTGGGGTAGTTACAACCCAAAAATACCAGGATATTGATGTCTCGTCCTCGCAGGAAACCTTCCAGCCCTGTCTGGTAAAACGCGCCCCACCGGGGCTTGAAAAGAACAAACTCATTGTCACCAATTTCCTGGAGGCCACCCGACAACAACAACGGCGCATCCAAGCGGGTATCTATGTTGGGCTTTAATGATGTAACAAGCTCAGCACCTTCACTTTCCGGTATCGCAATACGGGCGCCACTTTCAACAGCCGCACGGCGGCATAAATCCACATTGGAGCCATCCGGCATGTACAAGCGGATAACATGGATAATCGGTATGCCGCTATCTCGAAAAGACTGAACTACCTTCTTCATTGCCGGAACAGCTTCCAGAGTGCCTGGAATGCGGGCGGGAGCATCATCAAGCACAAAGTCGTTTTGTACATCAATGCTGATCAACGCACTGTGATTAAGGTCGGGGGTTGTGTAGTCCTTCATTATTTTCTCCTGCCTGCACTTGTTATTGTTCAGAATTGCATCCTCGTGATGGTGGTTGCCGTCATGGTCGCTGCTGGTTTTTTCTTGCCATGCTCAGGCCTGTGCAACGCAGTTTCCACCTTTTGACTCCCTACCTAATTTTCCATTTGGAAATCTACTGCGTTTGGGTCAACACCCCTCTTTCCAAAATGATGAATAAAGCCAAAAGAGCAAGAGATTGATGTCGTCAATCTTCCCCCGGCATAAAGATCAGATCTGTCACCCCGAAGTCTACGCCTCGCTGGGACAGCGCCGCTGTCACCTGTCCGCGATGGTGGGTTTGGTGATTGAAGAAATGCACGATAGCCTGAGCGAAGTCCACATTCCGCTCGGTATTGCTCAACAAACTGACATAGTTCAACCGTTCGGGCGGCGGGCATAACGCAAGGCTTTTTGCCCAGGCAATAATGTCCTTGTCAGTTTGCTCACGGGCTTCTCGCAACTGGGGATAATCACCGAACAGCTCCTGCGTCAGGCTTTTCATCGTGACAGCTTCGTTTTTGAATCGGGCCAGCCACATCAGGTCACAGACCAGCAGGTGATTGAGGGTGTGGTAGAGGGAGCCGAAGAACAGGCCGCACTCCGCCTTGCGCTGCTCCTGAGTCAAGGTCGCTGCGGCTGAATACAGCGTATCGTTCATCCACTGATTGTAGCGGGCCATGGTATTGGCATAATTGTCCAAGTCGAAGGTCATGATTTTTCCTCCCTACATTCCTCATCAATCAATATCTGATAAGCAAGTTACAGCCGCTGATACACAGGCCCAGGACACCGGGCGATCTGCCGACCGTCAATAATTTTGACTGGAATCAACCGCGCACCGCTGCCGCAGATAAAACATTCCTCGGCAGTATAAAAATCGTAGCTGGCGATGGACTGTTCGCGAGCCTCCAATCCTGTTGCTTGAAAATCATGCCCAGCATAAATGGCTGCCAGTGCAGCTAAAGGTCGTTTGCTGCTGCCAGCTGCGTAGCCCGCATTAACGACGGATAACTGTAGGTGTTGGCAAAAGTAAACCAGACTTTAATCGTCTACCATGATTACCTAATCCTCCATAAAAATGAATAACCATTGCGCCAATCAACCGCAGAACTCGCCCGTTAACACTGTCTTCGCCAGCCCGCTCAATATCACCCTGGAACCCGACAGTTCCATATCCACCACCCCGCCACGAATCGATGCCTGATAACCCCGCAATGTCCTGTGTCCAAGACGCTGTCCCCAATACACCGCCAGCAGGCAATGGGCCGATCCGGTGACCGGATCCTCCGGTATGCCGGCGGCGGGAGCGAAAAACCGGGAGACGCAATCCACGCCGTCCTCATCTCCCGGCGCCGTGACGATCAGGCCTCGAAAGGGTAATGTCTTCAGCAA
>DDNV01000037.1:73330-75941 GCA_002341315.1 Cellvibrionales bacterium UBA2511 | reverse complement strand
CAGGGCCAAGGTAAAGGATGGCATGTGACGAGTAATGTCGGTCATATCTTTTGCTCCCTGAGCTTCCTCAAGAGCGGCGCTGGTAGACGTATCCCACTGAATCGCTTCAAGCCTCTCCAGTGGGTCAACGACCTGCGTATGTAACGGCGGCGTCATCACCGCCATGGTTTGTTTGCCTTTGCGATCTCTTTTGTTCTGCCTGACCGGAACTATCGCGCGCAGTGAATGATACGGCAGCTCGTCCTTGTCCTGCAGATAATGGTGCAATGCGCCCCCACACAGGGCCAGCAATACGTCATTAACGGTGGCACCATTAACTGCACGCTTGATAGAGCGAATATCATCAAGTGAAAAATCCACACCACCGAATATGCGGTGAGGGCTCACGTGATCCCGATTAAAACGGGTTTCAGGCCTCACAACCGTTTCCTTCGGCTCCATATCCTGTCTCAGGGCTTTCGCGAACAGTTTTTTACCGAACGCCGGTAGCATGTTGATCAGATCAAAGCTGGTTTCAAAATTATGCCGGGTATTATTCACCAGAGTATTGACCAGCAGTGTCCCCAATTTCGGCTTTGGCTCTGGCTTCCATTGCCGCTCTAGAACTTCTCTATCCGGTGCCGGCGACTTGTCATGGAACAGACCAGCCAGGTCAATGGCCGCCGCACCATCCACAGCACAGTGATGAATTTTGGTATAGATAGCGAACGAGCCCTTGGGCATTGAGGGGATGTTGTCCAGACCTTCTATGACATACATCTCCCACAAGGGCCGGGACATATCCAGGGGCCGGGAGTGCAATCGGGCAGCGAGGATACAGAATTGTCGCCAATCCCCAGGCTTTGGTAACGCAAGATGCCGAACATGGCATTCGAGATCAAAATTTTCATCATCCACCCAGTAGGGATGATCCACATCCAACGGCATTCTCATTAAGCGGGAGCGGAAGACATGTGATATGTCCAGGTGCTCCTCGATATGTTGCAGAATACTTTTGAAACGAACCGTTCCGGTTTCAGCAGTGGATTGATCATAAATATAGAGCAACCCCAGATGTCCGGGTGTGGAGGGTGTCTCAGCGTAGAGATAAACCGAATCGTGACCACTTAACTGTTTCATTGAAATTCCCGTATTAAAGCCAATATATCAACTGGGTATTGACCAGCGATAGTCATAGGGATTTTGCGGGCAGACGTGCACTTCTTTTGTAGGCTATTGCCACTTTCCAACCAAATAGGTGGAGGGGAGGCAGGCCTGCCTGGCTCTAGAAATAAAATTACGGTGGTTACCTACTTGCGCGCTGCCTCCCTAGCATAGCAAAAAATCCCGCTTCACAGAGTCCGGCAGCCGATAGCGACCTGGGAAGGTCCACTGACGATCAGGTCAACACGCCCTGACGGGCTGATAACAAACTTTTTACCGGTTCAAAAGATTTTCGATGAATTAGGCAAGGGCCCAGCAAAGCAATAGCCTCGCGGTGCGCTCTGGTTCCGTATCCTTTATGGGAGGCAAAACCGTACCCGGGAAAGGCCTGCTCCGCCAGACACATTTCAGCATCACGGCAGACCTTTGCCAATATAGATGCCGCGCTGATTGCCGGAACTTTATCATCGCCGCGGACAACCGCTTCAGCTGCATAACCCCAGTCCGGAAGCCGGTTTCCATCGACGGCCACATACTCAGGTTTCAGTGTCAGACCATCGACTGCCCGCACCATGGCCAGCAAGGTAGCGCGAAGAATGTTGTATTCGTCAATCTCGTCCACAGAAGCTCTGGCGACATGCCAGCTTAGAGCCTTTTCCCTGATCTCCTCAGCCAACTGATTTCGACGGTTAACAGAAAGCTTCTTGGAATCGGCCAGACCAGCCACTGGCCTGCGGGGATCGAGAATCACGGCAGCCGTAACAACATCGCCTGCCAGTGGCCCTCGACCAACCTCATCGACCCCGGCCAGCAATTTCCCCCGATAACGAAGCTGGTAGCCAGTCATCGCCCGCGTTTCTCCAACAGGCCAACTAATGCCTGTGCCGCGGCTCGATTGCCGCCGTGGCGAAGCGTTTGGTGAAGTTCAGCAAATCGGTGTTGCAGCGCTAGAACTTTTTTCTCGTCCAGGAAATACGCCAACACGGCTTCACTTAGATTATCCACAGTGGCCTTATCCTGAAGCAGCTCTGGCACCAGTGTTTCCGACGCAAGCAAATTCGGTAACGATACCCAGGGAACTTTCAGCATTCGGGAAACCAGCGCATACGTCCATTTACCCAGACGGTAACTCACTACCATGGGCTTGTTGAGCAACATTGCTTCTAACGTCGATGTGCCGGACGATAACAGCACCACATCTGCCGCTGCCATGGCCAGATGAGATTGGCCTTCGAGCAACGTAACCGACAGCGCAGGATAATCATTCAGCAGGGCATTTAACTGTTCCAGACGGTCATGGCTGGCGGCGGGGACAACCAGGTGCAAACCGGGCAACTGCCGACGACAGCTTTGTGCCACCTCAAGGAACAACCGGCCCAGAGAATCCACTTCAGAGGCCCGGCTACCCGGCATCAATGTCAATATACGACCGGCTTCCGGAAGATTGAGCGTCTTGCGGGCCTGGATC
>DDNV01000037.1:72885-73209 GCA_002341315.1 Cellvibrionales bacterium UBA2511 | reverse complement strand
CCTGGATCGTGTCTGTAACCAGAGGGATTTCCTCGGCGAGGGGGTGGCCGACAAAAACCACCGGGACATCATGCTGTTGATAGAAGTCTGCTTCAAACGGCAGAAGTGTCAGCATTAAGTCCACGGCACTGGCTATTTTTTTAACCCGACTCTGACGCCAGGCCCAAACGGAAGGGCTGACATAATGTGCCGTCAACAATCCCTGTTGCCTGAGTTTTTTTTCAAGCCCCAGGTTAAAGTCCGGAGAATCGATACCCACCACCAGATCAAATCGGTTGTTGGTAAAGTGTTGATAGAGATGGCGGCGTATCCCGAGTAATTCGG
>DDNV01000037.1:65318-72773 GCA_002341315.1 Cellvibrionales bacterium UBA2511 | reverse complement strand
GCGTATCCCGAGTAATTCGGGCAACCGTTTCAGTGGCTCAATGAAGCCCATAACTGACAGACGATCCATAGGATATAAAGAGCGAAAACCCTCGGACAACATCTTATCACCACCAATGCCCTCAAATTGTGCATCCGGATAATGTGATTTTAGAGATCTGATGAGGCCCGCGCCCAATTGATCGCCGGATGACTCCCCGGCAACCAGTCCAATTTTCAGGGGTGATGACATGGGCTAGCGAAGAATACCGCGCGAAGAGGCGCGAACAGAATCAACCAGTAGTTTTACCGCAGGCTGTTCCCTGGCCAGACTGTCCAGCAAACCAATAGCTTCCTGCAGGCCATATCCCTGCCGGTAAAGAATTTTGAAACCCTGTTTGATGGCCGCAATCGCTGCTCTGTCAAAACCGCGCCGTTTGAGCCCTTCTACATTGATGGTTTTCGCCTCAGCTGGGGAACCAGCTGCCATGACATAGGCAGGCAAATCCTGGGTTAAGTAGGCGGCAGCACCGGTAAAGCTATGGGCACCAATGGACACGAACTGGTGGATCAGAGCGTAACCGGAAATAATCGCCCAGTCACCCACGTGGACATGTCCCGCCAAAGACGCATTATTGACCAGAATACAGTTGTCACCTACAACACAGTCGTGGCCTATATGCACATAGGCCATTAACAGGTTATTGCTTCCAATTGAAGTTAGGCCCTCGTCCTGAACGGTACCCCGATGGATAGTAACGCCTTCCCGAATGGTGTTGTTATCACCAATTTTCAGGCGGGTCGGTTCACCTTTGTACTTCAGGTCAGGTGTATCTTCGCCAATCGTCGAGAACTGAAAAATTCGATTATTTTCGCCAATCGTAGTCAGGCCCCGAATCACCACATGGGAATGAATCACCGTACCAGCCCCGATAATGGTATCGGGGCCGATCAAGGTCCAGGGACCCACATGAACTCCTTCACCCAACACAGCGGAGGGGTCAATAATGGCGCGGGGATCAATGAGGGACATAAGCTAATACGTTTTCAGGGCGCATAAAATCGTCGCCTCGCAAGCCAGTTCACCATCAACTGTTGCGCGGCATTTAAATCGCCAGATTGTCCGCTTGACAGAATCAACTTGCGCTTCAAGCATCAATCTGTCCCCCGGAATCACTTGCCGTTTGAAGCGGACCCCATCAACGCCGGCGAACAAATACAGTGCGTTGTCATCCGCATATTTGTCCTCAGTTACGAACCCCAACACACCCGCAGCCTGAGCCATGGCTTCAATAATCATCACACCGGGGAAAATCGGCACATTGGGAAAATGCCCGTTAAACACTTCTTCGTTGGCGGTAATATTTTTATAGGCAAGAATCCTCTTCCCAGGATCAAGCTCTACCACCCTGTCGATCAATAGGAAGGGGTAACGGTGCGGCAACCGCTTCTTTATTTCAGTAATATCCATCAGCTTTTCTCAATATTCTACAGGGCGACAATAACAGTGGCGGCTATAATTTTTTTTCCAGCTGCCTGACTCGCTGAGCCAGGTCATCCAGTTGATTGAACCGAACTGCATTTTTTTTCCATTCACGGGTTTTACTAAACATTGTGCCGGATGAATATGAACCTGGCTCAAGGAGCGATTTTGTCAGTATGGTTCCACCGGTTAAATGGGAGCCATCACAGAGTGTGATATGGCCCACACAACCGGCTCTGCCGGCAAAAGTACAGTTTTTTCCGATAGTTGTACTGCCTGATATACCGGTAAAGGCTGCCATGGCAGTATTTTCGCCCACCTGAACGTTATGAGCTATCTGAACGTGGTTATCTACAATAACACCATCTTTAATGACCGTATCAGCAAGTGCACCACGGTCTATGGTGGTACAGGCACCTATTTCGACATTATTGCCAATCACAACGCCACCAAGCTGATGAATCTTGACCCAGCGCCCCTGATGTTGAGCAAAACCAAAACCATCCGCGCCGATAACGGCGCCACTGTGAACCGTAACAAAGTTCCCCAGGACAACACTGTGATAGATACTGACATTACCGGCAATTCGGCAGTTTTCGCCAATCGCGACATTGTTATCGATAATGGTACCGGCGCCAATCCGGGTATTGGCTCCAATAGTCACCCCTTCACCAATCACCGCAAGCGGACCAATCGCTGCAGTCGGATCGATATTGGCACAGTTCGCTACAACGGCACTGGAATGGATGCCAGGGACGGCAACCGGTGCGCGATCAAATAACGCAGTCGCCAGTGCATAACCAAGATAAGGGTTAGTCACAATCAGTTTTTGCCCGGCGTAGTGTTCCACCATTTCCGGGCTCAGGATAACGACCCCGGCCTCTGTTCTCTCCAGGTCCTGGCGATAGGCGCTATTCGCAAGAAAAGCCAGCTCATTCGCATCCGCCAGACGAAGTGTGCTGATACCGGAAATGCGAAAATCGTTGTCACCGCAAACATCGGCACCAATATGCTCGGCGATATCCTTTAGAGAATAACTGACTGTCACCCTCAAGAGCCCTCTAATTGATGATCAACAAACTTACTTTGTCTTTTTATTCAACCGATCGGTGAGCTTGTCTGTGATATCCAGTGAGGGAGCCGCTGTGACCACAGCCTCGGCATTAATCAATAGTACGATTCCCTCCTCATCGACGACCTCCTGGAGTGCCTCAGCGGCTTTTGGACGCAATTCCTGAACAATACTGTTCTGTAGATCTTTTTGATCTGCCTGGATTTTGCGTGTTATCAGCTCCAGGTCGGCGCGGTAGTACTCCATTTTCTTCTGAGCTTCGTCCGCTTGCTCTTTCGACCAGGTCATGCTCTTGCTGTCAACTTCCTTTTTCAGCGCCTTCATGTCAGCAACCGTACTCTCATATTTTGCTTCAAGACCGGCGTAGTCCGACTCGCCCTGTTTTTGTTTCAGACGGGCCTTGGCCACATCAGTGCCAAATATTGCTCTGCCAAAATCCACAATGGCGATATTCCCCTCCGCCGCATTGCCTTCAGCCGAAAAGGCAGAAACGCTACACAGGGCGACGGTGATAATGAATAACTTTTTTACTAGGCGCACATCAATTCTCCATTCGTTTTAATTAAATTGTCAGAAAGTCTGCCCGAGCTGAAACTGGAAGACTTCACGCTCATCCTCTTCACCAGCATTCAATGGGAAAGCAATACTGGCCGTTATGGGCCCGAAGCCACTGATCCAAGTACCACCGATCCCCACCGAATAGCGGAGTTCACCGATATCCGGTTCCTGACAGAAGTCTTCATCCCTGTCACCGCAGTCAGTATCAAAAACATTACCCGCATCAAGGAAAACGGCCGCCTGCAGAGATCGCTGATCCTTGATAAAGGGAACAGGGAACATGACCTCTACACTGCCGGCAACCAGCACATTACCACCAAAGGGGTCATCCTCCGTTTCGCACGTAGTGGGGTCATCGCGATCTATGCAATTAAAGGGGTTTATCGAGATATCCCGTGGGCCAAGCGTATTATTCTTGTAGCCGCGCACTGAACCATTGCCGCCACCGTAGTAGTGTTTGAAGAAGGGAAATACCGAGGTACCACCATAGCTCTCACCATAGCCTACATCGGCCCGCAGCCGCATGGTAAGTGAAGAAGTCAGTGGACGGTAATGTTGCCCTGCATAGGATGCCTTGTAATATTCCAGATCACTGCCGGGGATAGCCAGCTCTCCCGTCACCCTGTGAGAGGTGCCTGTGGTTGCGAGCCGACCACGGTTGAGGGTGGAATAACCCCAGGATAGACTGGTTGTAAACGTATTAAAGTCCTCGCCGTTCCGGTCAATAAATTCCTTTACGCCTTGAGAGGCAAATGCCCCCTCATCAATTTTCAGATTTTCGAAGCCAAGGCCAAAACCGACGCTTGAAATTTCGGATATGGGGTAGCCAAACGTCAGGTTGCCACCAAAGCTGTCCGTGGTGAAACTGGACAGATTCACCTCACCATAATCGGTCTTGCGGTAAAAAACTCCAAACCCCGCAGAGATTCCATCCCGGGTAAAATAGGGGTCAGTGGCACTAAAAGAGAAGTTGGTGGAATATTGACTACGGTTGACACCTATTCCGACATTGTTGCCGGTACCGAGAAAATTGCGCTCCTGAATATTGCCACCGATCACCAAACCGTAGGTTTGTGCAAAACCCAGACTCGCGCCAATACTGCCTGACGGTTGCTCTTCGACAGTGTAAACCACATCAACCTGGTCATTCGTGCCCGGTACCTGTTGCGTATCTACGTTCACTTCTTTAAAAAAGCCGGTACGATTCAGACGGGTTTTGGACTGCTCTATTTTCCTGGTCGAGGCAGATGCACCTTCCATCTGCCGCATCTCACGACGCAAGACTTCATCCATGGTTTTAGTGTTGCCACGGAACTCAATCCGTCTCACATAGGCACGCTTACCGGGATTGACAAAGAATATCACAGTGGCGGTTTTGTCATCCTCATTAATTTCTGGAGAACCATTGACCTCTGCAAATGTGTAGCCCTCGTTTCCCAAACGCTGGGTAATGAGCTCTGATGTATTGGTCATCGCCACTTGGGAAAATGTCTGTTCTTTCTTCAGCATGACGAGACGGCGAATTTCATCCTCGGATACAATCAGGTCACCGGCCAGCCTGATTTCATCCACCGTATAAACATCACCCTCATTGATATTCACTGTAATAAAGACCGATTTGCGATCCGGACTGATGGTGACCTGCGAGGATTCAATACCAAATTTAAGATAACCGCGATCAAGATACCAGGATTCAACCCGCTCAATATCACCGGCCAGTTTTTCCCTGGAGTATTTGTCATCGCCAAACATCCAGGAAAGCCAGTTCGTGGTTTTCAGTTCAAACAATCCAAGCAACTGATCCTTTTCAAAAGCGCGGTTACCGACAATATTGATTTTTTTGATTGAAGCGACCTGCCCCTCGTCCACAACAATATTGATAGCAAGACGATTTCTTGGCATTTCCTGGAGATCAGTAGTCACTTTCGCGCCATATCTACCCTGTGACACATACTGACGTTCAAGCTCTTGGGACATCCCTTCAAGAATGGATTGACGGAATATTTGTCCCTCGGCCAGACCATTATCCCGCAGTGCTTTTAGCAGCTCTTCTGTTGGTATCGCCTTGTTACCCTCCATGGTTATTTGGGCGACAGCGGGGCGTTCCTTAACAGAAACAATCAGAATGCCACCATCTCGCGAGATACGAATATCATCAAAATAGCCTGTGCGGAAAAGCGCCCTCGTGGCACGACGTACCGTATCGTCATCGACCAGATCGCCTACACTGAGCGGCATCGAGGCAAACACGGTGCCGGAGGACACCCGCTGTAAACCATCAATACGAATATCTTCGACCTGAAACACTTCTGCTCGAACCGAGACAGCCAGGAAAAAAAGGCACAACAATAGATAAAAGTGTTTCATTGGAGACTGGTTTTCTCTCGATTCTTGTTGGTTACAGCAGCTACAGCCGCATCAGATCATTGTAGAGGGCGAGCAACATCAACCCAATCACTAAGAACATCCCTATCCGGAAACCAATCATCTGGATTTTTTCGGACACCGGTTTCCCTTTTATTGCTTCTATCATGTAATACATCAGGTGTCCCCCATCCAGAACCGGGATGGGGAGCAAATTCAAAACACCCAGACTAACACTGAGAAAGGCCAAAAATCCGAGATAGGCCGTAAACCCGTATTGGGCAGAAGCGCCCGCCACTTTAGCAATGGTGATGGGCCCACTCAAGTGTTTTGAGGAAATCAGTCCTGTCAGCATCTTTTTTACCGAGTCGAGTATCAACACGGACATATTCCATGTCTGCTCGACACCCCGACCAAGCGCCCCAAACAGGCCATAATCAGTTTTTCTGATCATATGCTCAGGCCACTCCGGCATCCGGACAGACATACCCACCTGACCTATTGCCTTACCATCTTCGTCATTGACCTGGTGGGGCACCAGGTTCGCTGTAAAGATATCCTCACCTCTCTGCACACTGAGTTCAATCGCAACAGTTGGTCTGGCCCGGACATAATTCACCCAAGTAATCCAGTCATCCATGACGATACCATCAGCCTCTAATATTCTATCGCCAGCAACCAGACCCGCCTGATCTGCCGGACCGCCGGAAGTAATTTCCTCAGCAACTGGAAGAATAGGAGGCGTGTAGAGCGTCAATCCCAATCCGCCGATAGGGTCTGGCTGATCAGCTTCCATCAACCAGGTTTCCAGCTGGCCTTGATACTCATAGGTCTGGGTCGTATCAGGCTGTTTAGCCGTAAAGCTTATTGAACCCGTCTCACCGATCCGACCGACCAACTGCTCATTGAGTGCTTGCCAGGTAGGTGTAGGCTTGCCATCGACTGCAACAATTTCCTGGCCCTTCTGCAAACCGGCACGCTCAGCCACTGAACCCGGGGTAACCGAATCAATCACCGGCGCCATACCGGTAACGCCCAGGCTGTATATCAACCAGTAGACCAGAATGGCCAGCACAAAATTTGCCGCTGGGCCGGCAATAACCACGGCCATCCGCTGCCAAACGCTCTTTTGAGTAAACGCATACGGCAAGTCTTCAGTAGCCACATTGCCCTCACGCTCATCCACCATCTTCACATAACCGCCGAGAGGCAATGCGGCAATGACAAACTCTGTACCCAGTTTATCGTGCCAACGGACCAGCGGTGTGCCGAATCCGACGGAGAAGCGTAACACCTTGATACCGCAGCGGCGGGCTACCCAGAAATGGCCGAACTCATGAAAGGTGACCAGTATCCCAAGCGCCACCAACATGAAAAAAATTGTTTGGAGTAAATCCATTCTTGCTTCCTGAAATAGATGTTTTTCGCCATTTCTGTATGCTGGCAATTAAGCTTACTGAAAACCTGATCCCAGTATTAACGCGTTGAACGGATCAGCTTTAAGGCAACTTCACGGGCTTTTGTGTCGAGCTGTTGGACATGCTCAAGGGAGTCCAGTTCAGCCACTTCATGCTTTTCGAGCGTATCGGCAACAATACGGGCAATATTGATGAACGAAAGTTGTCCCTGCAAAAACCCTTCAACTGCAATTTCGTTTGCAGCATTCAGTACTGCCGGCGCACTGCCCCCTTGTTTTGCTGCCTGTATTGCAAGCCCCAGACAGGGAAAGCGCTTTAAGTCTGGCGCCCCAAAATCCAGTCTGGCGGTAGCAATGAGATCCAGACTGGCGACCCCGGATTCAATACGTTCTGGCCAAGCCAACGCGTGGGCTATTGGCGTACGCATGTCAGGATTGCCCAATTGAGCGAGCACCGAGCCGTCCACATATTCGACCATAGAGTGAATAACACTCTGTGGATGAATAACAACATCGATCTCATTGGGCGAAAGACCGAATAACCAGCATGCCTCAATCAGCTCCAGTCCTTTATTCATCATCG
>DDNV01000037.1:64534-65176 GCA_002341315.1 Cellvibrionales bacterium UBA2511 | reverse complement strand
TCCAGTCCTTTATTCATCATCGTCGCTGAATCTACAGAGATTTTTCTTCCCATCTGCCAATTGGGATGGGCACAGGCCTGATCCGGGGTCACTGTTGCCAATTCATTCAGAGGAATACTGCGAAAAGGCCCACCAGAGGCAGTGAGTAGAACTTTCCTCACACCACATTGTTTCGACGGGTCATACCCCTTGGGCAAGCACTGAAAAATGGCATTGTGCTCACTGTCGATTGGCAACAGTATGGCACCGGACTTCTGCACAGTATCCATGAATAACTGGCCGGCCATCACCAGCGACTCCTTATTGGCCAGAAGCACTTTTTTTCCGGCCCTGGCCGCTGCCAGGGTTGGCAATAATCCAGCCGCACCCACGATGGCAGCCATGACCACGTCAACCGCTTTGGCTGAAGACACCTGACAGAGCCCTTCGACCCCCCAGAGAACCTCGGTTCTGATATTCCAGCTGTGCAACCGTTCACACAGTTGAGCGGCCGCATGTGCGTCAGCAACTACCGCAAAAGCCGGTTTGAAACGTCTGCACTGTTCGGCCAGCTCGGCAATACGACTGTTCCCACTCAAGGCATAAACGCCGAACTGATCGGGGTGTCTTGCCACAACATCAAGCGTACTTACACCGATAGAA
>DDNV01000037.1:61860-64452 GCA_002341315.1 Cellvibrionales bacterium UBA2511 | reverse complement strand
ACGATAGAACCCGTGGCACCCAGTATCGTCAGTTGCTGCATAGCGTCAGAACCAGCCATTACTGGATGCGGTTATTAACGCAAATACCGGCAGAGCGGCTGTCAGACTGTCAATCCGATCAAGCAACCCGCCATGACCGGGAAGTATGTTGCCACTGTCTTTTATACCTCGGTGACGCTTAACCATACTTTCCAGTAAATCTCCCAGGACGGATGAGAGCACCGTTGCCATCACGGTCAATCCAAGCAATAACCACTGTCCGGTGTCCAAACCAAAACCAACGCCTATCGCGATGACAATGGGTACATTTGCCAGAACACCGCCAAACAGCCCCTCCCAGGTCTTTTTCGGGCTGACATGGGGGGACAGGTGATGCCGGCCAAAGCGACGACCACTGAAGTAGGCGCCAATGTCAGCTGTTGCCACCAGCACCACGACGAAGGAAACAAGCCAGGGACCCGGGTCGAGATGAATGAGCATAACCGCAGCGACCCAGGTGGGAACCAGCACAAGCAGCCCCATGATGGCTCTCATCCACCGGCTACCCCAGAGAATAGCGCTGGAGGGATACCCCTGCACCCACAATAATGCAATGGCCCACCAGGGTACGGTGTACACTAGGATTGTCTGGCCAGCATTAAAGTCCAGGGCTGATACCGCAGGAAAATTAATCAGGAAGGCTGACAGCGATAACACTATCAACACAATGCAGAGATAGGACAGCCGTTGCAACAGACAGGAAAACCCGCTCAGGTTGGACCACTCCCAGGCACCATAACCAACGAGGCAGGCGATAGCCAGAGAGAAACCGGTCGGACTCAGCAAAAACAGTGCGACGAAAAAAACGACAGCGATGACAATGCCTGTGGTGATGCGCTGCCTAAGCATGTCGTTGACCAACCTCTGGCCCGGTTTCCCGCTTGCCAAAACGCCGTTGCCGACGATGATACTCATCAATAGCCCGGTCAAATGCCAGCCCATCAAAATCAGGCCAATAACAATCGGCAAAATAGAACTCGGTATAAGCCATATGCCACAACATGAAGTTACTGATTCGTTGCTCGCCGGCTGTTCGGATACAAAGGTCAGGGGGAGGCAAATCTGACAAGGACATCTGCCCGTGCATCAACTGTTCGGTAATTTCTTCCGGCTTCAGTGTACCCTGCTGAACCATACCGGCCAGTTTTCGGGCGGCCTCGGTAATTTCCCATCGACCACCATAATCAACAGCCAGCACCAAAGTTTGCTTGCCTGCCGAGGTCAACGCTTCACTCTCGGCAATCAAATTGTTCAACCGGGCACTAAAATTGTCACGACGACCGATAAACCGGAGCTTGATACCCCGCTCAACCAGTTGTCGAACCTCTTTTTTAAGATAAGAGGTCAACAGTGCCATCAGCGCCCGGACTTCAAGATCCGGGCGTTTCCAGTTCTCACTACTAAAGGCAAACAAGGTGATCACATCAACGTTGTGTTTCTGGCAGGCATCCAGCACATCGCGAACCCGATTGACCCCGACTTCATGACCGACGCTTCCGGGCAGGTCCCGCATGGCAGCCCAGCGGTTATTGCCGTCCATGATAATAGCCACATGGCGCAACGGATGAACCTTTTCAGGCCCCTTGCTAGACGATTTCATACTTGAGCAGACAGCGATCCAAGGATCAGATTTCCATCAAATCGACTTCTTTGGCGGCCAGCGCTTTATCCACCAGCTGGATATACTTGTCAGTTATCTTCTGAATACTCTCACTGGCACGCCGTTCATCGTCTTCACTGATGTCCTTTTCCTTCAGTAATTCCTTGATATCGGATATCACATCACGACGAACATTGCGGATGGATACACGGGTCGATTCCGCATCTGATTTTGCCTGCTTGGTAAAACCTTTGCGAGTCTCTTCTGTCAAGGCCGGCATAGGTATTCTGATCAGCTCTCCGGTGGTAGAAGGGTTCAACCCCAGATCGGATTTAATGATCGCTTTTTCTACCTCGGGCACCAAGGCCTTCTCCCACACGGAAACGGACAATGTACGCGCGTCCAGCACATTGACATTACCAACCTGATTCAACGGTGTTTCGACACCGTAGTAGGACACAGTTAAACCATCCAGCAGACTGGGATGCGCACGGCCCGTGCGAATTTTATTGAAGGTATGGCTCAGCGCATCGACACATTTAGCCATGCGCGATTCGGCATCCTTTTTCAGATCTTCAATCATCAACACTTTCCTCAATCAGGGTTCCCTCATCACTGCCGACCACAATATTCAGCAGAGCGCCGGGTTTGGACATACGAAATACCCGCAATGGCATATGATGCTCACGACACAGGCATATTGCGGTGAGATCCATTACCGCAAGCTTTTTCTCAATGACCTGGTCATAGGTGAGACGACTGAACATAGTAGCCTCAGGGTCTTTCATAGGATCGGCAGAGTATACACCGTCCACTTTGGTTGCCTTCAGTACGATACCGGCATCGATCTCAATCCCCCTGAGACAGGCTGCAGAGTCCGTCGTAAAAAATGGATTACCTGTCCCAGCAGCAAAAATCACCACGTCACCACCAGTCAGATAGCGCATGGCCGA
>DDNV01000037.1:60602-61788 GCA_002341315.1 Cellvibrionales bacterium UBA2511 | reverse complement strand
GTGCGGCGATCATAATGCTCCACTACCCCACTCATCGGTATGGCTGACATCACCCGGGCCGAAATATTATTTCGATCAAGGGCATCGCGCATCGCCAGACCGTTCATCATGGTCGCCAACATACCCATATGATCACCGGTGACACGCTCCATACCCGCCGCATGCAATGCTGCACCACGGAACAGATTGCCACCACCAATCACCAGCCCTACCTGAACACCGATCCCGATTAACTGACCGATTTCAAGTGCCATGCGATCCAGTACTTTCGGGTCGATACCAAAACCCTCTTCGCCCATTAATTCTTCGCCGCTGAGCTTAAGAAGTATCCGTTTGTACTTTTTGTCTCTCAAACCGGGCATAGAAAATGTTCTCCATGGGTGAATCTAAAAGGACCTAACATAATAACGGGGGCCGAAGCCCCCGTCGTCATTATCATTACTTGGCAGAGCCGACCTGCGCAGCTACTTCTGCAGCAAAATCAACTTCTTCTCGCTCGATCCCCTCACCGACTTCAAAGCGGGTAAACGAGAGAACCTCAGCACCAGCATCCTTCAACAATTTGCCAACTTTCACATCGGGATCCTTGACAAAGGGCTGAGCAACCAGACTGGACTCGGCAAGGAACTTGTTGATCCGACCCTCGATCATCTTCTCGATAATTTCTTCTGGCTTGCCGCTCTCTCTGGCTTGTACAGAAAAAATCTCACGCTCTTTGGCCAACAATTCCTCAGGCATGTCCTCAGGATTTACCACTTGAGGATTAACCGCAGCCACGTGCATGGCGATGTCTTTTGCCAGCTCGGCGTTACCACCGGCAATGGATACCAACACACCAATACGGTTGTTATTGTGCACGTAACTGCCAACCACTGGCGCCTCTTGCAGAATCACTCGACGAACCGAGATGTTTTCACCTATTTTCTGAACCAGCGCCTGACGAACCTCTTCCACGTCATTGGCCAATGCAGCAGCATCAGTCTGCCTATCGGCAAAGGCTTTCTCGACCACCGAGCTGACAAATGACAGGAAGTTGGCATCGCGAGCGACGAAATCCGTTTCACTGTTGATCTCGACCAACACGCCATAGCTGTTGTCATCGGCCACTTTAATCGCAACGACCCCTTCAGCGGCAGTACGACCGGCTTTTTTCGCAGCTTTCAGACCACTCGACTTACGCAGATCA
>DDNV01000037.1:59844-60447 GCA_002341315.1 Cellvibrionales bacterium UBA2511 | reverse complement strand
GCTTTTTTACATTCCATCATGCCCAACCCAGTGCGCTCACGCAGCTCTTTCACCAGGGATGCAGAAATTGCTGACATCGGTTCATTCCTCTCAATCATTGTAATTAAATTGGAAAAGAGGGGGCAGGCCCCCTCTTTTTAACAGTGCCCGTAGATATATAGCAGCTGTTTATTCGCTAGTTGGTTCCGTAGTAGCCTCAGATTCTACCACCTCGACAAATTCATCTTTACTGGTGGCATTGGCTGACTGGGCCTTGCCCTCCAGAATGGCATCGGCAACAGCGGCGGTATAAAGCTTGATGGCACGAATGGCGTCATCATTACCAGGGATCACGTAATCCACACCGTCCGGATTACTGTTGGTGTCAACAACACCAATGACGGGGATGCCCAGTTTATTGGCTTCCTGGATAGCAATGCGCTCGTGATCCACATCGATCACAAACAACATATCGGGCAAACCGCCCATATCCTTGATGCCACCGATAGAGCGCTCGAGCTTCTCCATGAGACGTGTTCTCATGAGTGCTTCTTTTTTAGTCAGCCTGTCAAATGTGCCGTCCTGACTCTGGGTCTCCAGTTCACGGAAGCGGCGAATGGACGC
>DDNV01000037.1:44585-59610 GCA_002341315.1 Cellvibrionales bacterium UBA2511 | reverse complement strand
AGTTGGTCAGCATGCCGCCGAGCCAGCGGTGGCTCACATAGGGCATCCCGGCGCGCTCGGCCTGCTCAACAATAGCCTTTTGCGCAGCACGCTTGGTGCCAACCATCAGTACTTTATTACCGTTGGCGGCAACTTGACGAACAATTTCCAGCGCATCGTTAAAGGCGGGAACCGTATGTTCAAGATTGAGAATATGAATTTTATTGCGGGCACCGAAAATGAATTTATCCATTTTGGGATTCCAGAAGCGGGTCTGGTGGCCAAAATGGACACCGGCCTGCAACATGTCACGCATGGTCACAGTAGTCATAATGATATTTTCCTGGTTAGGGTTAAACCTCCACATATCCCACCGGTCAACCCGCATTGCAGGCACCCAGACCGATGTGTCGATACGTGTGTGTCGTTAAGATTGCGTTACGCCAGAAACCATTGGCTTCAGAGCGGTGCGCTTTATACCACAAAAGGAGACTTTATTGAAGATGAAACCGCTATTTCAGGGGAATCTGCCACTGATTGAGACAATCCGATACAATGCGCTGTTTTGATCCTTGGCAACGGAACAGATAACTATGGCAGTCACACTGAAAACCGCCGAAGAACTGGAGAAAATGCGCGTGGCCGGCCGACTGGCCGCCGAGGTGCTGGAAATGATAGAACCCTATGTGGTGGCCGGCGTCTCCACCGGAGAACTGGACAGCATTTGTTACAACTACATGGTCAATGAACAACACACCATTCCCGCCCCGCTCAACTATCGGGGCTTTCCAAAATCCATCTGCACCTCGGTCAATCAAGTGGTCTGCCACGGGATACCTTCGACAAAGAAAGTGCTGAAAAATGGCGACATACTCAATATTGACATTACCGTGATAAAGGATGGCTACTTTGGCGATACCAGTAAAATGTTTTGCATCGGTGATGTACCGGAGCATGCCGTACGTCTGATAAAAGTGACACAGGAATGTCTTTACAAAGCGATCAATATTGTTCGCCCCGGCATCCGGCTGGGTGATATCGGCCATATCATTCAGCAACATGCCGAGGCCAACTACTACAGCGTTGTCCGAGACTACTGCGGACACGGAATCGGCACAGAATTTCACCAGGACCCCCAAGTACTTCACTTTGGCAAACCGGATACTGGCATGACGCTTCAGCAGGGGATGACATTTACTATTGAGCCGATGCTGAACGCCGGCAAACACCACACGAAGCTGAAGAAAGACGGCTGGACGGTCGAAACCCGGGATGGCCGCCTATCCGCTCAATGGGAACATACCCTCGCAGTCACCGCTGATGGCGTTGAAGTACTCACGGCACGCACCGATGAGCAGTGGTAATGAACAGACACGCAAAACCACTACTTTTTTTTGACGAACGCCGTTTCCGGGAAGACCTCAATAATTGCAACCCCATTCCCGTCTTCAAGAATGCCATCGCCGCTGCCAACTCGCATTTCAATGCCCGGTTTTATGAGGGCGAACAAACCGCCAATCTGATCGCTGAACGCGCCGGTTTCATGGACCTTATCCTGCGACACGCCTGGGCACAATTCGATTGGGGAAAAAATATCTGTCTGATCGCAGTGGGTGGTTACGGCCGTGGCGAGCTGCATCCGCAGTCGGATATTGACCTGATGCTGCTAATCAGGCGCGGCAACCCGAGACGCCACCAGCGCAGTATCGAAGGATTTCTCACCTTTCTCTGGGATATTCAGCTGAAAATTGGTCACAGCGTGCGTTCTATCTCGGAATGCGTTGCCGAGGCCCGGTTTGATATCACCATTGCCACCAACCTGATGGAAACCCGCACCATTGCCGGCGATGAAAAACTCCGCCTCGCCATGGTCAAAAAAACCGGCCCGAAGCGTATCTGGCCGGACAAGCAGTTCTTTCGTGCAAAATGGGACGAGCAGATCGAACGGCACAACAAGCACGGCAATACCGAATACAATCTGGAGCCCAACATCAAAGAGGCACCCGGCGGCCTGCGCGACATTCAGATGATCAACTGGGTAGCCAAGCGCCATTTTAATGTCGAGTCACTGGAAGAACTGGTTGGCAGGGATTTCCTCACACCGGAGGAATACCTGCAGCTGAAGCGGGGCGAAGCTTTTTTGTGGAAAGTTCGCTACGGTTTACACCTCATCGCGGAGCGCCCCGAAGAAAGACTACAGTTCGACTATCAGCGCAAGCTGGCCGCAATGTTCGGATATCATGACAGCGAAGAGCGTCTCGGCGTTGAGAAATTCATGCAGCATTACTATCAGGTCGTACTCTCCATGCGGGAGCTCAACGATGTCATGTTGCAGTATCTCGATGAAGCCATTCTGCGAAAAGACAAGGCAAAGAATGTCTACGCACTGAATGATCGGTTCCAGGTTCGCGACAACCATATCGAAACACTCGGTGAGTATATTTTTGCCAAATACCCTTCTGCCCTGCTGGAAATTTTCTGCCTACTGGGTGAGAACGATAATATTCAGGGTATTCGGGCCGCCACCATTCGACAGATCCGCCAGCACCGCAGACTGATCGGCGACGATTTTCGCAATGAACCGCAAAACAAGGCCCTGTTTCTCCGCTTGCTCCGCTGCCCTCATAAAATGAGCACTCAACTCCAACGCATGACCCGCTATGGCATTCTGGGACGATATTTGCCAGAGTTTGGGCAAATTATCGGTCAGACCCAGCACGATCTTTTTCACCGTTACCCGGTAGATGCGCATACGCTGCAGCTTATCAAGAATATGCGGTTGTTCGACCGGCCGGAGGTGGCAGAAGAATTTCCCGTAGCCGCACATATTTATAAAAACCTGCCGAAACCTGAACTGGCTTTTATTGCCGGGCTTTACCACGACATTGCCAAGGGGCGAGGGGGAGATCACTCAGCACTGGGCGCCATGGATGCCGCCGATTTTTGCCGCAGACACGGCTTGCCCAGCGAAGAGATAAAATTGATTGCCTGGCTGGTGGAACACCACTTGCTGATGTCAAACGCTTCACAACGCACGGATATTTCCGACCCGGACGTTATTCATAAATTTGCCAAATTGGTCGGCAACCAACTGCAACTGGATTACCTGTTTGTTTTAACCGTCGCCGATATTACCGCCACTAACCCGACTCTCTGGACTGCCTGGAAAGCGGCCTTGATGCATCAACTCTACTCCGAAACCAAGCGAGCTTTACAACGCGGACTGGAAAATCCTGTTGATCGAAGCGTGTGGGTGGACAGCAACCGACTGTCCGCCATTAACCAACTGGCCGAATTGGGGATTGACGAGGAAAGTGCCCGCGCAATCTGGGGGAATGTCGATGACGAGTTTTTCCTCAGGGAACGGGCCGATGATATTGCCACTTATACTGCGGCCATCGCCGCACAGGGCGACAGTTCGGAACCGGTTATTTTAATACAGGACGCCGGTGTAGAAGTGCCGATTGCCACGCAGATTTTTATTCATACCAAAGGGATCAATAACGTATTTCCCACTACTGCAGCTACGCTCGACCATCTTCAGCTAAACATCCAGGATGCCCGCCTGCACAGGGATACAGAAGGCCATACCTTTGACACTTTTTATGTACTGAACGAGCACAACGAACCCTTCGGGCACAAAACCGAGATGCTGCTTAAAATCCAGCGAACCCTCTCAGAAACCCTAAAAAATCCTACACCCGCAATGTTCAACGTGAACAGGCGAACACCCAGGCACCTCAAACACTTTACGATGCGCACCATCGCCAGCATCAGCAATGATATCGGGAAGAGTGCGACCATTCTGGAAGTTATCACACCCGACCGTCCCGGGCTGCTCGCGCATTTAGGCAGAATTTTTATGCAGTTTCGTCTGCGACTATTGAGCGCCAAAATTGCGACCCTTGGCGAGCGGGTGGAAGATGTATTCTCTCTGGTCGATATGGACTATCAGCCGCTCAGTGACGCGGCATTCTGCGAACAATTGCGCGATACCATTTGCCGGGAACTGGATGCCCGCAACAAGGAAGATATTGAAGGGGCACCGCTGCAAAAGATGAAGCTGTGGCAGTAGCAAAGTGAACGCACTGCCATCAACTGCTCACGATAAACCGATAATCGTATGAATATTGACCTGAACAAGCTACACCCCTACCCCTTTGAGAAGCTCAACGCTCTCAAATCGGGCATTTCACCACCAGCAGAGCTAACCCATATTGCGCTATCTATCGGTGAGCCGAAACACCCGCCGCCGGCATTCGTCAGGGAGACACTCGCCAATGCCTTGGATAAACTCTCAGCCTACCCGCTTACCAGGGGTCTTCCGGAGCTCCGGGAGACAATAGCCGAATGGCTGTGTCAACGATTCAGCCTTCAGAATGTATGCCCCGAAACTCAGGTGCTACCCGTCAATGGCACCAGAGAAGCGCTGTTTGCCTTTGCCCAGGTGATCATAAACCGCAGTAACGAGCCAGTGGTGGTCAGCCCCAATCCGTTTTACCAGATCTACGAAGGTGCTGCCCTGCTCGCTGGCGCGAGGCTACATTTTCTCAACTGCACAGAAGACAATGCTTTTTGCCCGGACTGGGCATCCGTTTCACCGGAGATCTGGCAGCAGTGCCAACTTATTTACATTTGCTCACCGGGCAACCCGTCCGGCGCAGTGCTGGACATCGATACATTACAGTCGCTAATCCAGCTCGCAGATCAATACGATTTCACTATCGCCAGCGATGAATGTTATTCAGAGATTTACCCCGATGAAAATCACCCACCGATCGGTTTGCTGGAGGCTTGCGCACAAATGGGTCGTCACAGCTATGATCGCTGCGTGGTCTTTCACAGTCTGTCAAAACGCTCCAATTTACCGGGCCTGAGATCCGGATTTGTGGCCGGTGACAGTCGTATCCTGGCAAATTTTTTGCGCTACCGCACCTATCACGGCTGCGCTATGCCGGTCCCGTCACAACTGGCCAGTATTGCCGCCTGGCGCGATGAGCAGCATGTGCGCGACAACCGCGATCAGTACCGGCAGAAATTTGCGATCTTCAGAGAAATCCTCGAACCCGTGCTGCCATTAAGCATGCCGGATGCCGGCTTTTATTTGTGGGCAGATACCCGCTCAGCAAACATTGGCAGCGATGAAGACTTTGCCAGGGAACTGTTCAGGCAACAGCATATTACTGTTCTGCCCGGCCGCTATCTGGCACGCACAGCTGATGGCATCAATCCGGGAGAAAACAGAGTACGTATGGCGCTGGTGGCACCTCTGGAGGAATGCAGAGAAGCGGCCATGCGCATCCGCAGGTTTGTCGAAGCCGCTCAACAGAGGGGCTGAAACATGCTCAAAAAAGATCGGGCAGCGTTTATCCGCCATAGACTGGATCAACTGTACCCAAACCCGCCAATCCCCCTTGTCCATCAGGATGCCTTCACCCTGCTGGTAGCCGTGTTGCTATCCGCCCAATGTACCGATGAACGAGTCAACCAGGTAACCCCCAGACTGTTCGCGTTAGCCGATAATGCCCAGGCCATGAGTGAGGTTTCACAGCAACAGGTATATGACATTATTCGCCCCTGTGGTCTGGCACCTCAGAAATCCAAAGCCATTGTAAATCTCTCAAAAATACTGATGGATCAATACAATGGGGAAGTTCCTGAAGATATCGCAGCGCTTGAAACGTTGCCCGGCGTCGGCCACAAAACGGCCAGCGTGGTCATGTCCCAGGCCTTTGGCCACCCCGCCTTTCCGGTTGACACGCACATTCACCGCCTCGCCCAGCGCTGGGGATTGAGCAATGGCAACAGCGTGGTGCAGACAGAAAAGGATCTGAAACGGTTGTTTCCCAGAAACAGTTGGAACGCCCTGCATCTACAGATCATTTATTATGGCCGCGAACATTGCTCCGCCCGCAGCTGCAATGGACTGAGTTGCGACATCTGTAAAACCTGTTTTCCCAACCGGAAACGACCCGTCAAAACCCGCAAAGCCTGATCAAGGTGCAATCCTGTGCCAACGTTTGGTCAACCACACGTCATAATAGCTTGCACGACGTTTGAACAAGGACTCAGCAAGATCATCAGCACTGTGCCGGGCCTGCTGCCAGCTGCGTCGTGCCACGGTATAGCTTTTGACCAGGGCCCGGAGCAAAACATCTGCGTCCAGGGTCGGCTGCTCCGCCTGCTTGTACCGGCGGAGAAACTGCCCCAATTGATCGGACACCAGCTGCGACTGGGTCATTGCCTCGGTTATCGCCTCTAGCTGTTGTAATGCCAGCTGTCGCTCCAGTTGGTCAAAGACCACAATAGCGACCAACCCGTGATTGCCGGCACGCAGTGACAACAGAGTTTGACTCATGACCTCGGTATCCCGGAGGACAGACAGCCTGGCAGAGAGGTCACGAAAGAACTGGTTGCCCTGGCGGAAGGTCACGTTATCCGCTGATTTCAGTAATCTGTAACAGGCACGCAGGCGTTTAAAGCATTTACGCGCCTCGTGAATACCATCGAGCTGTTTTGAGGTCAGAGGCTGCAGTTGCTCCCTCGCCAATCTCGTTTGCTGGAGGACGACACGGTTGAATTCTGCACTTAGATCCTTTGTCTGGAAAACAAAACTATCCATGAAAACCCGTAATCTTTCAGGTAATGCGCATCTAGCCCGACCCCAGTGAAATGGTTTTGCCGCTAACACTTTTGGGGAAACCAAAATAGCGCAACTCGGCCATGCCCGCGCCCAAATCCTGCCAATGGTTTACGTCAACCTGCAAAAGGGCAATACCGCAGGTGGGAATTTTATCGATCTGCATCAGGGTGAGAAAATTTACCAGATCAGTTATGGCCGGATTGTGACAAATCAGGGCAAACCTGTCGGCATCTCTGTCTAGAGATCGCAGCCAGGCCAGAATATCTTCGTAATTAAACGTGTACAGAGGCGTGACCACCTCCAGCTTCGCGTCACTCAACCCCAGACTGGGCATCAACCACTCAGCCGTTTCCATGGCCCTCACCGCCGGACTCGAGAAAACCCGTTTCAGAGACACCGGCTGCTCCTGTAACCTGCGCCCCATTTCCGGGGCGTTCAACCGACCACGACGATTAAGGGGCCGATCCAGATCCGGCAAGGTAGCATCTTTCCAGCTGGATTTGGCATGACGAATCAGTGCGATCGTCTTCATGGTGTTCTCCCGTGAATGCTTGGCCCAAGTTTGCTATCCTTCGCCGCTGCTTAAACCCGATTATGTGTATTGATGCTTGATAACGCCAATTCATGACAACCACGTGACAAATCCTATGACTGAACCCATTCTCTACGGCATCAAGAACTGCGATACCGTGAAAAAGGCGCGACATTGGCTGGATGAACAACAGGTGAGCTATCGCTTCCACGACGTCCGCACCGACGGCCTGGACTCGCAAATGGTCGAGCGCTGGATCAGCTCTGCCGGTTGGGAAAAAGTGCTCAACAAGGTGGGCACCACCTGGCGAAAACTGGACCCGGCTGTCAAAGACCATGTCTCTGCAGACAATGTTGTCGACCTGCTTATGAAATATCCGACCATGATCAAACGCCCGGTGCTGGATCAGAACGGTACTATTACCGTCGGCTTTCGGCCAGATCAGTACGCTTTGCTTTTTAACCTGTAATCTTCCGGAGATATAACAACCAATGACACTCTACAGCTTTGGATTGGGCATCGGCACCCAGAATAACAACGGCGAATGGCTCGAGGTTTTCTACCCAAAACCCCTACTAAACCCCGGAGATACTTCCCTCACAGCAATTAAGACTGCGCTGGAAATCCAGGGTAAAAACCAGGTGATAACGCTCACCGATGAACAACTGGATACGCTTGCTGCAGCCTTCGCAACGACGGGAGAAGAAGAGCAATCGAGCATTGCCAGACAGTTTCAAAAGAGCTCTCGCCCGGTAGTGGCCACTCTGCTTGTCAGCGACGATGCCCCGGCCTCTGTCCCCGAGGGTTACCTGAAATTGCACCTGCTATCCCATCGCCTGGTAAAACCCAACGCCACAAACCTGACCGGACTGTTCGGTGTGCTGCGCAATGTTGCCTGGACCAATGAGGGCGCCATCGATATAGGGGAACTGCCCGCCCGACAGTTACAGGCCCGCCTGGCAGGCTCCCCTCTGTCTGTAGACAGTGTGGACAAGTTTCCCAAGATGGTGGATTACGTTGTCCCCGCCGGCGTTCGCATCGCCGACACGGCAAGGGTACGCCTCGGCGCTTATATCGGTGAAGGCACCACTATCATGCACGAGGGCTTCGTGAATTTTAACGCCGGCACCGAGGGTACCAGTATGGTGGAAGGCCGAATCTCTCAGGGTGTGTTCGTTAAATCCGGCTCAGATTTGGGCGGTGGCAGCTCTACCATGGGCACGCTCTCCGGTGGCGGCAATATCATTATCACTATTGGCAACCAGTGTCTGTTGGGCGCCAATTCAGGCTTGGGGATTCCCCTGGGTGACCGCTGTACCGTGGAAGCCGGGCTCTATATCACCGCCGGAACCAAAGTAAGCCTACTGGATGATCAGAACCAGTTGGTAGGGCAAACCAAAGCCAGAGAGCTGGCTGGCAAGGATGACCTGCTCTTCCGCCGAAATTCGGCGACTGGTACCGTGGAATGCCTGACCAATAAATCTGCCGTAGAATTGAATGAGGCGTTGCACGTATCCAATTAGGATATCTGCCAGTCCGGTCGCCCTGTGGCGCTCCGGGCTGACTCCGCCACCATATGCTGCCTATGGGCAGACAATGCCAGTGGCCAGGGCTGTCCCAGCTCGTTAAACTTGTGATGACTGCCCCGGAGTATCACTGAATGACAACCCTTTCCCCCACTCTTGAACTGGCCTGTGAAATGATCAAACGTCGCTCCGTAACGCCGGCGGACGAGGGGTGCCAGCAACTGATGATTGAGCGCTTGGAGGCGATCGGTTTTTGTGTGGTCAGGCTGCCCTTCGGCGATGTGGATAATTTTTGGGCCGTGCGCGGTGAAAGAGGTCCAACGCTCTGTTTTGCCGGACATACCGATGTGGTGCCCACGGGTCCCGAAGGTGACTGGCAACATCCGCCTTTCTCCCCCCACATTGAGAACGGCGTACTCTATGGCCGGGGAGCTGCTGATATGAAGGGTTCACTCGCCGCGATGATTACGGCGGTAGAACATTTTGTTACCACTCAGCCAGACCACCCCGGACAGATCGCTTTTCTGATCACTAGCGATGAAGAAGGTATCGCCACAAACGGCACGGTGAAGGTGGTGCAATGGCTACTGGACAACGATAAAATTCCTGATTGGTGCTTGGTGGGAGAACCTTCCAGCACTAAACGCGTAGGTGATGTGATCAAAAACGGGCGCCGCGGCTCACTGGGAGCTGAGCTGATAGTCAGGGGTATCCAGGGGCATGTGGCCTACCCACAACTGGCGGATAACCCCATCCACAGGGTGGCTCCAGCACTGGCCGAGCTCGCCACCGAGAGCTGGGACAACGGCAACGATTTTTTTCCTGCCACCAGTTTTCAAGTATCCAACATTCACTCCGGCACCGGTGCCACCAATGTGATTCCCGGGACCGTGCAGGTACTGTTCAACTTCCGCTTTTCGACCGAAGTGACCGTCGAACAACTTAAATCCCGCACTGAAACGATTCTCAAACAACATCAGCTTGACTATGAACTCCAGTGGCACCTCAGCGGGCAGCCCTTTCTGACCGAACGAGGGCCACTGATAGAGGCTACGGTGGCCAGTATCCGGGAAATCACCGGCATTGACGCGCAACTTTCGACGGCAGGTGGCACCTCTGATGGTCGCTTCATTGCCCCCCATGGCTGTCAGGTCGTCGAACTGGGACCCGTCAATGCCACAATTCACAAGGTCAACGAATGTGCCAGCGTCGAGGATATTGACGCCCTCGAAAAAATTTATCGGCGTATCCTCGAGAGACTGTTGACTTAAGGTCACCCTCGCACCCGGAATCATCCACTCTGGCTCCGAACACGACCCATAGCTAGCCACCCGGCATCCGGGCTTTGAGCGATCTGACACGCCTCATATATTCTCGTCCACAGTGGATATTCGATGACGGTTTTTGTAGGGTGCCTGTCTTTGCATCGATCAATCACCAATAAGGACTGAAAATGCCGGATTCGAGTAACCTTCCCCACCGCCTGATGTTATTGATCTGCATGCTGCTCCCGGCAGTGTCACTTGGAGGTGAGATCACCTTAAAAAACGGCGATATTATCCACGGTGAACTGGATTCATTGAATGAGCATCAGGTTATCTGGAAATCAGACGTCTTCGGTCTGATCAAAATCCCCAAAAACCAGGTTACCAATTTCAATTCCTCCTCCAGAATGCCGTTAGTCACCAGTCCTGATGAAACAGCCACCAACTGCTCCCTGACAATGGAGGAGACTGTTACCGGCCACTGCGATCAGGGCACAAAACCATCGCTACCCTTCAAGACACTTTTAGCCATGGAACCACCGAAGGCTTTTACTGGCGATGTTCGGTTTGGCTTCAACCGCAAAGACGGTAATACCAATACCGAAAATCTCGACTTCATTGTCAGGGCACAATGGTTACAGGAGCAGTTCAGACATGAAACCGAATTAACGGCAGAGTCAGAGAAAGCCGATGGCGTTGTGGTAGATGAGCACTACGAAACGAACTACCAGCTGAATTATGATTTTACCGAACGATGGTTCAGCTACGGTCGTCTGGGCTATACAAAAAACCGCTTCAGTGCCATTGACGAGCAATATCAACTGGGTGCAGGCGCTGGCCGTCGCATCAACCTTGCCAATCAGATGAAATTGAATTTACAGCTCGGCGCGGCCTTCCTGGTTTCCCACTATGACGGATCGGACTCGGAAAAAGACCTGGCTGGGCGTTGGAGAATGCGCATGGATTGGCCCATACCCGGAACAGGCATGATATTTTTCCACGAGAATGAATTTTTCTGGGCTGTGGACGACTTCAATAACAATCAGACGGAAAGTAGTACCGGCATTAAAATACCACTGCTCGGCAATCTGTTCAGTGAACTTCGATATGATTTCGATTATGTCAATCAACCCGGTGATGGGCAAGAGAGGGCCGATGAAGAATGGGTCATTTCACTAGGCTATCAATGGTGACAGGTCAAACTCAGGGAAGTTTTTGCAGGGGGTAAACATCAAAACGGGTAGATTTTCCCTTGAGAGAATAGCCCGGTTCACAGCCATTCAGGACCGGGGCGTGCACGGGCCGCTTCACAACAACACGGTAACGCGCCTTACCGAGGGCCACTGCCAATAACTCCCCGGCATCGTCTAGCCCAACGAGCTGATGAAAAATCTGCATCTCTTTTTTCACTTTGCTGGACTTTTCTCTGGAGGGAAACATGGGATCGAGATATATCACATCGGGGCATTGCTGATCCGTCAGTGTGTCCAGGTAATCGACGGAGTCCTGGCAGACTGAGTTAATACGCTGAAGGATCTCCGCCAACGGCGGGTCGCCTTCCACCTTGTCACCAGCACGAGAAAGCCCGTCGGCAAGCAACGCATAAATAATGGGGTTTCGCTCGATCATGGTTACCTGCGCCCCCAGGGAAGCCATAATGAAGCCATCTCGCCCCAGACCTGCAGTCAAATCGAGCAGCTTAGGACAGAACCCACTACGGCCGAGGCCAGTGGCCTTGGCGATGTCCTGTCCCCTGCCGCCACCATACAAACGACGATGGCGTGCTGCACCCAAGGCGAATTCGCATCGAACCGGCCCTGGTGCTTTTGGACCCAGTTGTTGTAGTGACAACCCGTCATCATCGACAACCAACACTAAGCACTCTTGTTCCGTATCAAGTGTGCCCAGTGCCGGCGCCACAGGCAGGAGTGGCAACGACAGCTCTCTGGAAAGCAAACCGGCCCGGTTTTCAAAGCCGGGTCGGGGCCAGACAGCCAGAAACAATTTTTTGTTACTGGGTAGGGACAAGCTCAAGCTCTACCCGACGGTTGGCTTGTCGACCCTCTGCCGTATCATTGCTGGCAACGGGATAGCGGTAACCATAGCCGGTGCTCCACACCCGTCCACTCACAATTCCCTGACTCATGAGCATCTGGCCAACACTGGCTGCACGCCGCTCACTCAGGGTCTGGTTGTATTCTGCACTACCGGTTGAATCTGTGTGGCCTGCTATGCGTATATTAGTTTTATCAAACTCTTTTAGGACAATCGCAACGGACTCAAGCGTGCTATAGAACTCCGAGCGAACTTCGTAACGATCCACACCAAAGGTGATACTGCTGGGCATGACAAGGCGGATGTTGTCACCCTCTCGTACAACCCGAACGCCGGTTCCCTCCAGTTTTGCACGAAGTGCTGCTTCCTGACGGTCCATATAATAGCCAATACCACCACCGACGGCAGCACCGGCTACCGCACCGGTCAGAACCCCTTTCTTGCGGTCCCCACTACTGGAGGTCGCTGCGCCGATCAAAGCACCCGATACGGCTCCAATACCAGCACCTTTCGCTGTGTTACTGGTTTTCTGTTGTCCTGTATAGGGGTCTGTGGACATACAGGCCGCCAGGGAAATAGCGAGAACGGCTAACAGAATTTTTTTCATGTGACTTCCTCATTAAAACGATAAAACGTACTGAACGTGGATACCTGAAACAATAAACTACTATATTCTTATCAACAGGGCAGGCAACGCGTGGAAATTTGTTGCCTTACTTTAATACAAGACGCGGTTCCCATCCCTATGAAAAAGCACATCCTCTTCGTTATTGTGGTCATCGGCACACTTTTGAGTGGCTGCGAAAGATATACCTTCACCTTTAACGAACAGCCTGTTCTAAAACCAACCGAATTGTTTTCCGGCTACAAAATTCAGGACCCGGCGCTTGCGGTCTGTGTTGAACAGGCGATCAAAGACCTTGCCGTGACCCGTGCGAACCAGTTATCGCAGCTCAACTGTTCTAACGCTGGTATTGCCAGCCTTTCCGGTCTTGAAATTTTCACGGGCCTTATTATCGTCAACCTGGCACAAAATCAGCTTACTTCTATAAAACCGTTACTCTATTTACCCAACCTCGATAGCATTTCTCTGGAAGGCAACACCTCTCTCAATTGTCCTGATGCACAACTACTCTCAGAGCAAGTCGAGGGACAGATTAAACTCCCGGCACATTGCTGATACCTAACGAATCGCAACCTGATCAGTTGACAACAAACGATAAATAGTTCTCCAAAGTTACCCACAAATTCTGTGGATAACTTTGTGTATTACTTTCGTAAAACTTCGATGAATCCACGCAAAATGGGGCGCTCAAACAAAATGGCTACTTTTTGATCATTACATAAATCCCTTATAAATCATATAGTTAAGTAATTAAAAAACTTAAATCAATAACTTACAATAGATTCTAAACATTTACTTAAGGTTATTAGTGTAATTGTGGACAATATAAAACTGATCGATACTGCTTTTGGAGGGCTGACCAGCTTTTCTGCGTCGTCGTACATGCAGCTGCAGTCAGTCAATAACACGGCTTTCCGGGAAAATTGTACTCATACTCGGGATAGTGCCAGCCAATCAACACCATCGTTCTGGCAGGCATAGTGGATAGAAAACAGATCAGATGGCAAGTTGCTCATCATTGCCTGCACCGCAGCCAGAGAATTGTTCTGCTCACTGATATGACCCAATACCAGCTGTTGCAGCTGGCACGTCTGGATGTTCTGTAACAAATCTAGCGATTGCCGATTGTTCAAATGTCCCCAGTCACCGGCAATACGCCTTTTCAACGACGGAGGGTAAGTTCCGTTAGCCAGCATAGCGGCATCGTGGTTACACTCAAGGAACAACCCGTGACAGCCTTCGAAATGCTGTACGACATGGGCCGTGATACTTCCCAGGTCTGTTAGAACCCCCAGAGACAGGTTGTCGCCACTTCGTACGACGTACTGGACAGGTTCTCTGGCGTCATGGGGCACAGCGACAGGCGTCACAGCAAGATCGCCAATAAAAAAGTCCAGGTGACTGTCTATCAGTTTTAGATCAATACCGGAGAATAGTGAAAAGGACAAGGCTCGGTGGGTTCCCGCCGTCATATAGACCGTCAATCCGTACTTTCTGGCCAATGGAAGAACACCCCGGATGTGATCCCCATGCTCATGGGTCACCAGAATGGCGTTGAGGTCACTGGGCTGTATACCCAACCTTTCAAGTCGCCTTTCCGTTTCCTTGATTGAAAACCCACAATCAATCAACAATCGGGTTGAGCCGACATCCACAATCGTAGCGTTACCCCTGCTGCCGCTCCCAAGTGAAGCAAACCGCATAATCAGCTCAAATTGCCGCGGATTACCTTGAGCAACTTAATAGCGAGTGAGCGCTCCAGCTTATCCCTGCTCTTGTCAGCTATCCGCACCTCCACTGTCTGCTCATTGCGAACCAACTCGACCCAATACTCGACAGGGGGCACTTTTTCAACTTTATTGCCAAGATTGAGTACCCATTCCTTGAGTGTCTGCCCCTTCTCTTCAGCAACAATTTCCTGAAACTCAACCTGTAATCTACCCGCTGAACGATTCTGATCGATGATAGTGTAACCGCCCCGGGAGAGCGAGTTGAGCAGGGACGCCCAGGCCCTGTCATAGTTGAGATTCATCTTGATGTAAGGATCAGTATCTGCGGAAGAGACGACTTCAACCTGCTCCCGACCACCGATCGTCTGGGCCAGCAGTGAAACGCTGCCACTGTTAATTTCACTGGCGAGGGAGTTGGAAACGATCTCGACAAATTCCAATTCCCGGGAGTCATCCATCGACTTTGTGGGCCAGGAACCCGCATCGCCTTCCTTGCCAATAGGTGCAGACATCTGCAGCAAGCTGACTTCTGTACTGTTGACACCGATGCCAGGAACTATTTTAAAGCGAAAACGGTGGCTCTTGTCTTCATCGTCCTTGAATTGCAGCCAACCCGTTTCAATAATACCGCTACTGGCATCTACCCGGGTCGTGGGGACACTACTGCGCG
>DDNV01000037.1:39277-44463 GCA_002341315.1 Cellvibrionales bacterium UBA2511 | reverse complement strand
AGTGGGGACACTACTGCGCGAGAGAATATTCCTGATTCTTGGCCAAACTTCTTCAGCAGGCTTGTTAATCGCTATCCATCGACTACCTGAGAATGTCTCAATTTTTACCGTTTCTTCAAAAACATTTTCCGAGAGCGGCTGCGGCCTGGGAACAACAAAATATTCTGAACCAGCCCCGGCATCAGGAACTGCAGGAACATCGTAAAGCTGACCGATTGCACCGGAGCTTTTGCCCTCGGGCACAACCATGGGAGGGACTTCCTCTGAAAGCAGATAATCATTACTTTTGTCGCGAACAAGATTATTTCCACAACCAGCCATTGCCAGTAACGCTATAATCACTGATAGCTTTTTCAGTGTTGCCTTCATCCAGTGAACTCCGAATTGACTGTTTGTACACCGCTCAGCAGATCAGCCTGCTCAAGAGCTCTGGTAACTTTTAAATGATAGGCCGCAGACAACTCAGTGAGCGGGAGACGTATGGCATGCTCCATCAAACCCATTTCCGCTACAGCCCATTTGACCGGGATGGGGTTGGATTCGACAAACATCGCTTCATGAACAGGAATAAGTCGCTTGTTGATTTCACGTGCTGCATCTACCTCGCCGGCGAGTGCCAAACGACACATCTCAGCCATTAACCTGGGGGCAACATTGGCCGTAACAGAGATGTCACCATGGCCACCCCTCAGGATCAATTCCAGCGCAGTAAAGTCATCGCCCGAATAAATGGCAAAATCCTCAGGGCAGCTACTAACCAACTGGTTAACACGATCCAGGTCACCGGTGGCCTCTTTAATACCGACAATATTGGGGATTTCGGCAAGCCTTGCAACAGTGGCGGGAAGCATATCACAGGCCGTACGACCGGGCACATTGTAGAGAATCTGTGGAATATCCACGGCTTCTGCAATTGCTTTGTGATGAAGGTAGAGTCCTTCCTGGGTGGGTTTGTTGTAATAGGGGGTTACCAGCAGGCAGGCATCTGCACCGATCTGTTGTGCTCGATGGGTCCACTCTATGGCTTCTCTGGTCGAGTTTGCACCAGTGCCAGCAATCACGGGGACCCGACCATCGGCATCTTCGACAATCGCAGCGATAGTCGCCATATGCTCCTGCACATCGAGTGTCGGGGATTCACCGGTGGTACCCACAGCGACAATCGCATTGGTCCCCTGGGCAATATGCCACTCCACCAAACGCTTCAGACAATCCCAGTCAACTTCCTGATTATCGCGAAACATGGGCGTAACCAGAGCAACAATACTGCCGGTGATCATCGGAGGAGCCTCAAAATAGCCAAGAAAAATAGAACGCGTAATGGTACTGACCAGCAACCTGGGGCACAAGCATTATGAAAAAATTAGGCATTGGCTCCAGGGTTAATGACAAAGGGCCGGGGGGGGGATTGGGTCCGCCGGCCAGAGAAGCGACCTGTATGTCAGACCATTGAGCACGACAGAGTTCCTCATCCTGGCACTATGCTTGATGGTTTTCCGGCCACTTCATCCGTCATTTCCAGTTTGGCCTGGGCAGGCTCTACTATTTGTTGCTGCTCTTGGGATAGGGTCTTGATTCGCCGGGCGGGCGGGTTTTAAAGCGCCGGTGAATCCACATATACTGATCCGGTTGCTCGAGTATCATTTTCTCAACCTGTCGGTTAACCATTTCAGCATCTGCCAGATCATCACCTGTCGGAAAGTCTTGTAAAGGCGGATGCACTACAATCCGATACCCCTGACCATCAGGCAACCTCACCTGGGAAAAGGGCAGGACAAGGGCGTTGCCGGTTTTGGCAAAACGCGCGGTGGCCGTGACCGTGGCTGCCGGAACCCCAAAGAATCGGGCAAACACACTCTGTTTTCGCCCATAATCCTGATCGGGGGCATACCAGATAATTCTACCCTGGCGAAGTGCCTTGAACATACCGCGAATGTCTTCCCGAGGATAAACCACACCCAGCGGGTCTCTTACCCGGCGCCCTTTACTCTGCACATAGTCATACACAGGATTTTTATGGGGACGGTACATGCCATCAATCGAGTGTCTCGCAGACAGGGCAGATGCACCGACTTCAAGCGTAGTGAAGTGGATGGCCATCAGCAGCGCTCCCCTACCCTGCAAGCCCTCGATATTTTCCAGACCCTCAATGGTAATCAGCTTATTAAGCCGTTGTGTGGGCCACCACCAGGCCATGCCAATTTCAAAAAAGGCAATGCCATAGCTGATAAAATTATCCCGCAGCAACTTCTGGCGCTGCGATTCTTCCATCTCGGGGAAGCACCATCGCAGGTTGATATCTGCCACCTCTCGACGATAGCGGCTCCGCCAGAACATTATTCGGCCGATACAACCACCGAGCCAAAGCAACACCGGATACGGAAGGATCACCAACAAACGCCAGCAGCCCAGGCTTAACCAGGTCAGCCAATAACGGGGGTGGAGAAAGCGCCACTTGAAATCGTGGTTATTAATCATGTCAATTACTGGTTAAAAGGGATTGCTATTATAAGGACGTTGATGCGTAAAACCATGCATGGGGCGCGGGTTGAAGCTGAAAATACTAGACCCTGAAACGGGCATCGAGCTGATCAACCAGCTCGGCCCAATCGGCATCTTCACTGATGGCCTCTTCCAGAAACGCTCTCTGGGCCTCATTCCAGAACAACGCTTCAGCTAATCTCGTTTCGGGGGGCAGAGGCTGGTGTAGGGCAATAAAAAGCTCGATGGCGGCTGCGGTGGAGGGCAGCCCCAACTGCTCAAAGAGGGTAGATAAGGAGTGAACGCTGGTATCCATACATCTCTTATAGGCGCAGCCACAGCTATTGGCAATGTTACTTGAAGCAATTCACTTCCACCTGAAACTGCAGCAGCAGACCGTATTGAGAGGCCATTGCTAACGAACAAACACTCAGATCAATCCGCTGATGGGAACCACCGGGTCGACATCAGCCTCGTAATCTACGCTGTCAATATCAAAGCCAAAGAGCTTGAGAAACTCATGTTTATAGCCCTTTATATCAGTCAGCTCAGCCATATTTTCATTGGTGACTTTCAGCCAGTCATCGCCAACCCGATGCTGAATTTCCGGGCGGATTTCACGTTCGTCCACCCGAATTCGTCCTTCGCTGTCCATACGCGGGGAGTCGCTGTAAAGACATTCCGTGTAGAGACGATATAACTGCTCAATACAGCCTTCGTGACTACCATCTTCCTTCATCGCCTTGAACAGCAGCGCCAGATAAAGCGGCATGATCGGTATCGCAGAGCTGGCCTGCGTCACCACTGCCTTGAGCACCGCTACCCGGGCATCGCCACCGACGGTCGCCAGTTTTTCACGGATTCCCGCAACCTTACTGTCCAGGTCTTTTTTAGCCTGACCAATCGTACCGTGCCAATACAGATCCCAGGTGACTTTTTCACCCAAATAGGTAAATGCTGCTGTTTTCGCACCAGAGGCCAACACATCAGCCTCTAACAGCGCATCTATCCACATTTGCCAATCCTCACCACCCATAACTGCTACGGTGTTGGCAATCTCCTGTTCTGTGGCTGCTTCCAGCGAAAATTCCTGAACCTCCTCCTTATCTGTGTTGATCCCCCGCAGGGTTACATTCTTCCCGATGGGCTTAAGGGTTGAATTGAATACTTCGCCCGTCTTCGGGTGCTGTCGCCGGGGAGACGCCAGGCTGTAGATCACCAGATCCACCTGCCCCAGATCGGCTTTGATCGTATCAATTGTCTTTTGCTTTATTTCATCGGAAAACGCATCTCCATTGATACTTTTCGCGTAAATACCCTGCTCATCGGCAAACTTGTGAAAAGCTGCCGAGTTATACCAACCGGCTGAGGCGGGCTTTTTATCTCCACCTTCCTTCTCAAAAAAAATGCCAAGTGTTGAGGCTCCGCAGCCAAACGCTGCCGCGATTCGGGCGGCCAGACCATATCCTGTGGAAGCACCTATCACCAGCACCCGTTTGGGGCCATCTATCGGTCCCTGGCGCTTGATGTAATCAATCTGTTCTTTGACATTTGCCTCACAGCCAACCGGGTGGCTGGTAATACACATAAAACCGCGAACTCTCGGTTTGATAATCATTGTCTATCTCCACAGGAACCCCGAGGGGGCGTCGGTTAAAATAACGCCGCAATGATACCCCGAAGGCAGCAGCGCTCCAAGAAACCTCCCGGAATGCGTATTAAAGGAATTGCCCCACTGGTACTATCCCTTTAAATTGTACTTTCAAACCCGTTTATACCGGAGATTACTGGTTATGACCTACTATGAAGAGCTCGCAAAACTGGTCTTGCGCATCGCTGTCGGGCTGCTCGTTTTATTACACGGTATTGCCAAGATACTTAACCCGGGTTCGCTGGGCTTTATTGGTAGCAAGCTGACAGAGTTTGGCATGCCGTCAGAGATTGCCTATGCCGTCTATCTCGGTGAGGTATTAGGTCCGCTGATGATTATTTTCGGTTACTTCGCCAGAGCCGGGGCCCTGTTGGTCATTGGCAATATGCTGGTGGCTATATTGTTAGTCCATGCCGGCGAGCTTTTCCAACTAACCAATCAGGGTGGCTGGGCACTGGAACTACAGGGCCTCTATCTTTTAGCGGCACTGGCTATCGCGCTACAGGGCAGCGGCAAATATGCCATTCGCCCGGACTGATCCTCAGGGTACAGACAACACAGGGTTGCCTGTATCTGAGGGCTATCGATCTGCTAGAATTAAACGTTTCCAGACCCTCTGGTAGAGGTGAGTACGGAAGCCCCGAATTATTCCAATAACACTACCTGCCCGCTGACAGGACTCATAACCATGAAACTCGCAGACAAAGTTCTCGCCGTCAACAATGATCTCCCTATCCGCACTGATGCTCCTGTGCACAGCGGTAAGGTACGCTCAGTCTACTGGCTTACAGAAAAAGACAGCCTCAGGCTGATAGAGCAACAGGGTTATGATGTGGCTCCCAGTGCGCCACTTGCCATCATGGTAATCAGTGATCGAATTTCTGCATTTGACTGCATCTGGCATGGCGAAGGCGGCATGCATGGCGTTCCGGGCAAGGGGGCGGCGCTGAATGCCATTTCGAACCACTGGTTCAGGTTATTTCGCGAGAATGGCCTGGCAGACAGCCACATTCTGGATATCCCACATCCTTTGGTCTGGATTGTACAAAAACAC
>DDNV01000037.1:35147-39149 GCA_002341315.1 Cellvibrionales bacterium UBA2511 | reverse complement strand
CGTCTGGATTGTACAAAAAGCCCAGCCGGTCATGATCGAGGCTATCTGTCGCCAATACATTACCGGCTCCATGTGGCGTGCATATGCCAAGGGAGAGAGGGAGTTCTGCGGCATCCAGTTGCCGGACAATCTGAAAAAAGACCAGAAGCTGCCAGAATTACTGGTTACACCATCCACCAAAGGCATACTGACCGGTTTGCCGGGTATTCCAGAAGCGGACGATGTGAACATCACCCGACGTGATATTGAAAGAAACCATTCAGCCTTCAATTTTCGCAGTATTGACGATATCGATCTCTACGAAAATCTGTTGCGGGAGGGTTTCGATGTCATAAGCCGTGAACTGGCTGCACTGGATCAGATTTTTGTGGATACCAAATTTGAATTTGGCTACGTCAAAGACAAAACCGGTGTCGAAAAGCTAATCTACATGGACGAGGTTGGTACTCCTGACTCATCCCGTATCTGGGACGGTCAGAGCTATCGAAACGGCGAAGTGGTCGAAAACTCAAAAGAAAGTTTCCGGCAATTGCTGCTCAACCACTTCCCGGATCCCGACATCCTACTCAACAAAGACCGGATGACCGAACGCCAGGCACTGGCCAGAAACAACGAGCTGCCCGCCGATGTTCTGCTGGAAGTTTCCAGAACGTATGTTTCGATTGCCGAAAAGATCATCGGGGGGAAACTACACCTACCCGACCGGCCGAAAGCAGAAATCATGGATATCCTCAGTAGCCGATACAACCTCATTGTCTAGGTTTTAACCAGCTCATGTTCCTGACCAATCAGTCTGCAGGCGAGGTTGAGCGCCCTTTGATTTCATCTCCCAACTGCAGAGCATCTGGTTCCGTCAAAGACGAATGACTATCCAGGACTCCCAGATCAAGCACCGGTGAAGCATCGATATGTTCTGCATCCATCATTTGGGCGACTCGTTGCAGTGCAGAAACGATCATGGCCTGCTCCCAGTCACTGAGATTGGCATACTGGCGCGAAAAATGTTCCTGCAAGGGAGTGGGTGCATTTTTCAATACATGAATTGCCTTTTCTGTCAAAAAAGCATGCACTTTGCGTTTGTCTGTCGATGACCGGACACGGTAAACCAATTGTCGCTTCTCGAGTCGATCAATAATGGTGGTGACCGTCGCCTGACTCAGACTGATTTCGGCGGCCAGTTCACCAATTGTCACCTGCCCCCGATCACGAATCGCCTGCAGTAGCAAAATTTGCGGCACAGTCAGACCAGACGTTTTAGCCAAGCGTTTGGAATAAAGGTCTGTCGCCCTGATAACCCGCCGCAGTGCAACTAAGACATGTTCGATAGAACCACCTCTCATAATCAATTTATACCGCCCTGTTTTGGAGTACATCCACTCTGTCGCCCGCCCCCAAGGCGGCGCCAAACTGGACATTTTAATGCTTTCGAGTATAATGTTTAGAGCTCTAATTATATAGTTTAATTATTTTTAGAAATAAGGAAGCCATTCTTGGCTTTCAAATGAAATGAAAAAGTTTTCACAAGAAAATATTATTTGAGCTATAACTTTTATTAACAACGGGAATTTTGTCACTTCTTATGGGCCGCAAAATAACACTTCGTCCACCAACGCCGGAGGACGGCGTGCGGGTACACCAACTGGTTGCCCAGTGTCCTCCTCTCGACCCTAACTCCATCTACTGCAACCTACTGCAATGTACTCATTTTTCAGGTACATCCGTGGCAGCTGACATTGAAGGAGAACTGGTCGGTTTTATCTCGGGTTATCGCCCACCACAACAAACCAGCACACTGTTTATCTGGCAGGTCGCTGTCGGCGAAAAAGCTCGCGGTCAAGGTCTCGCCTCTCGGATGTTAGTGAATATACTCGCCCGCGATGAGTGCAAAGAGGTCGATCACCTTGAGACCACTATCACTGAAGACAATCAAGCTTCCTGGGCATTGTTCCAGGGATTGGCGGACAAATTACAAGCCCCTCTGACCCAGTCTCCACAATTTGACCGTGAATTGCATTTTGCCGGTCAACATGACACAGAGGTATTGGTCAGAATCGGCCCTTTTAAGCAGCCTGTGACCACTATAGCCTAATTCCAGAAAGGACTAATTGAGGAAACCATGAAAATTTTTGATGAAATTGAATCTGAAGTACGCAGTTACGCCAGAGCCTTCCCACGTTTATTCAACAAGGCTCAGGGCGAATTTATCTATGACGATGAAGGTAACCAATATCTGGATTTTCTGGCCGGTGCCGGCTCGTTGAATTATGGGCACAACCATCCGGTGTTCAAGGAAAAACTCCTGGAATACATAGAGCGGGACGGCATCACCCAGGGCCTTGATTTGCATACTCAAGCCAAAGGCGAATTTCTGGAAAGCTTTAACGAGAACATCCTGAAACCCAGGGATTTCAACTACATTGTCATGTTTACCGGCCCGACCGGGACCAATGCAGTTGAAGCATCTCTCAAGATTGCACGCAAGTATACTGGCCGCGAGAATATTATCTCGTTCACCAATGGCTGGCACGGCCAGACACTCGGCGCTCTGTCCGTCACAGGTAACGCGACCCACCGTGGCGGAGCAGGCATCACATTGCCAGGCGCCACAAGAATGCCTTACGACGGCTATCTCGGTGATGATTTTGATACCACCAATCTATTGGATAAAGTGTTGTCAGACTCCAGTAGCGGAGTCGACAAGCCCGCAGCCGTTATCGTCGAAACGGTACAGGGCGAGGGCGGCATCAATGCTGCTTCGATGACCTGGCTCAGAAGCCTGTCGGAAATCTGCAAGCGTCATGAGATATTGTTGATTATTGATGACATTCAGGCTGGCTGCGGTCGCACCGGGACCTTCTTCAGTTTTGAAGAAGCCGGTATTTACCCCGACATTGTCACCCTGTCCAAGTCACTGAGTGGTTATGGCCTGCCATTTTCTGTGGTTCTGATGAAACCGGAGATTGATGAATGGAAACCGGGCGAGCACAACGGTACTTTCCGGGGCAACAACCACGCATTTGTCACCGCCAAAGCGGCCATCGACCACTTTTGGAAAGACGACCAATTTGCCAAGGAAATCCAGCAAAAAGGCGACTACATTGCCGACCGGGTAGATAAGATCGTCAGCGAATACGGTGAAGGAAACTTCAACTCTCACGGTCGCGGTATGTTCAGGGGTATCAACTGTGTCAGCGGCGAACTGGCTGAGCAGATTACCCGACGGTGTTTCCAGAAAGGGTTGATTATTGAGACCAGCGGTGCGGAGGATCATGTGGTCAAGTTCCTCTGCCCACTGACAATCCGTCAGGAAAACCTGCAAAAAGGTATCGATATTCTCGAGGAAGCCATCAAGGAAGTCTGCGCCAAAGCAGACTCCATTCCCGAGGAAAAAGACTTTTTTGAAGGCGACTATTCGGTCAGCGATGAAGTTGACAAGGGCTCGCCGAAAAGAACCGGGTCAAACCCGATTTCAGCCTGATAGATACCGGGGGTCCATCCCGGTCAATACAGGACATTTATTTATCTGGCGGGGTCAGCCCCGCCTCGTTACAGACAACCGAGGTCACGATGATAGTCAGACAACTTCAGGAAGCAGAAAAAACCTCTCGCAGAATAGTCTCCCCTGACGGCAACTGGGAAAGCACACGGATGCTACTCAAAGATGATCAGATGGGATTTTCTTTCCACATCACAACAATCTATGCCGGAGCCGATTTCCGGATGCATTACCAGAACCACCTGGAATCTGTTTACTGCATTTCGGGAGAGGGTGAAGTGGAAACACTGGACGACGGCAAAAAATATTCGATTAGCCCCGGGACTCTCTATATTCTTGATAAACACGACCGTCATATTCTGCGATCCTTTAAAGAAATGACAATGGCCTGCGTATTCAATCCTCCTCTCAATGGCAAGGAAGTACACAACGCTGAAGGTGCATATGAACTGGATGCGGATTCAGTGAGCCAATGAGTGACGAGAGTCGTTCCAGCTCAGAAAAAT
>DDNV01000037.1:25107-35023 GCA_002341315.1 Cellvibrionales bacterium UBA2511 | reverse complement strand
GAGACAGTCCTTTAATGAGTTTTCACAGTGTGGAAAAAATCGGCGGCACTTCAATGAGCAACTATGCCGCTGTCAGAGACAATATTATTCTTAAACCCACAGGCGATACGCTTTATCAGCGTATTTTTGTGGTGTCCGCCTATGCCGGCATAACGGACCAACTGCTGGAACATAAGAAAACGGGAAAAGCCGGTGTTTTTGCCTCATTTGCCAATGGTGTCAATGACGATAGCTGGCTGGATCTTCTTAATGAATTAAGAACCCAGGTTATTGAAATCAATAGCAATCTATTTGGCGATCCAGAAATGCTCGCCGATGCCAACCGGTTTATTGGTGATCGACTCGACGAAGCCGAACACTGCCTGAGCGATCTGAAAAAACTTTGCCAGCACGGCCACTTTGCACTGGACGTCCACTTGGCAACCGTCCGTGAAATGCTGGCCAGCATCGGTGAAGCACACAGTGCCTGGAATACTGCCCGGCTGCTTCAGAGAGATGGTGTCAATGCCTGCTTTGTGGATTTAACCGGCTGGAAAACCACACGACACATGTCGCTGGATGAGCGTATTAAAGTCACTTTTGAGGACATAGATCTCGAGAGCCAACTACCTATCGTCACCGGTTATGCACACACTCAGGATGGACTAATGTCCAGTTTTGACCGGGGTTACAGTGAAATGACATTCAGTCGTTTGACCGTGATCACGAATGCGCGTGAAGCCGTCATCCATAAAGAATTTCACCTCAGCAGTGCCGATCCCCGTATCGTGGGCGACGACAATGCCGTACCCATCGGTCGAACCAACTACGATGTGGCTGACCAGCTGGCCAATCTCGGCATGGAGGCGATTCACCCCAAGGCCGCCAAAGGTCTGCGTCAAAATAATATCCCCCTGCGCGTCAAGAATACTTTTGAACCGGAGCACGCCGGGACGTTGATTACCAGCGACTATATTAGTGAAAAACCTCGCGTAGAGATTATTGCAGGGTGTCGGGGAGTACACGCTATTGAACTGTTTGACCAGGATATGGCTGGCAATTTCAGCCGTTATGACACAACTATCCTGGGGTGTATCAGCCGGTTCAAGGCACATGTTGTTTCAAAGGATATCAATGCAAACACGATTACCCATTATCTGTCCACCAACCTGAAAACAGTGAAGCGCATTTGTCGTGCACTGGAAGAAAAATTTCCCGATGCAGAAATTAATAATCAGGAAGTCGCTATCGTATCGGCCGTCGGCAGTGACATGCAGGTACCCGGACTATTGGCTAAAACAGTAGGCGCGCTCGCGGAAAAGGATATCAGTGTGTTGGCGATGCACCAGTGCATGCGTCAGGTCGACATGCAGTTTGTTATCAACAAGGATCGCTGGGAAGATGCTGTACGAAGCCTGCATAGATGCCTTGTTGAGGTACACGATCACGGACGTGCCATATGCCTCGCATCCTGACCTGCAAACCAGCGACATTCATCCAGGCCAACACACAGGGGTGTGCGATACACGCGCACACCCCGGCAAATATATCGGGCCAGCCCCAACAGCGTTTTTGGCCGACCAAGCCGTGAACTATCCGATTCTTCCGGTAGTCGCACCGTACCCGTGGATCGCCTGACTACACCATGATTCTCTCCTTCCTCTGCTTCCTCTTGATGTTCACCCTTGTAGGGGTTCTGTCTGCCAAGAAAAGCCGCGGAACAAAGCAGGACTATTACCTGGCCAGTAATACTGTCCAGCCGTGGCTGGTCGGGTTATCCGCTGTTGCCACAAATAACAGCGGTTACATGTTTATCGGTGTGATCGGCTACACCTACGTCGCTGGCTTGTCGGCTTTCTGGCTAATGCTGGGCTGGATCAGCGGCGATTACCTCGCCTCTCGCTTTGTCCACGCCAGGCTTAGGGATGCCGCACCGCGAACCGGCGAAGTGAGCTACGCCGGGGTCATCAGCAACTGGTACGGCAAACGACATTCTGCCTTGCAGAGGACCATGGGATTAATTTCATTGTCGTTTTTGCTGGTGTATGCAAGCGCCCAGCTGGTCGCTGGCAGCAAGGCCCTTCATGTGCTGTTCGACTGGCCCATCTGGGCTGGCGCGACACTCTCCGCTTTTCTGGTAACCCTGTACTGTATTGCCGGCGGTATTCGCGCATCGATCTGGACAGATGCGGCGCAGTCAATAGTGATGGTTTTGGCTATGGGCTTGCTGCTGGTTATAGCCACCAGCTCTCTGGGCGGCATTGATCAGGCAATGATCGAGATGGGCGCTATCGACGGGTTCATGAGTTGGTTTCCGGGTGATCTGCCTTTCCCCGGTCTGCCAGGGGCATTGCTGTTCGCCGCCAGCTGGTTATTTGCCGGTCTCTCAATTATCGGTCAGCCCCACATCATGGTGCGTTTCATGGCGCTGAACGATAATCGCAAAATGAACCAGGCGCGGCGCTGGTATTATGCGTGGTACGTGCTGTTTTATGCCATGGCGACAGCAGTTGGCATGCTGTCGCGGGTATACCTGTCCGATGCTGCAACTTTTGATGCCGAGCTCGCACTACCGGTGATGGCCCAGGCGCTGTTCCCACCCGTGCTGGTCGGACTGGTGCTGGCAGGCATATTTGCTGCCACCATGTCGACTGCAGACTCACTGGTTCTTGGCTGCTCGGCAGCCATCACCCACGATCTGTTACCCTACAATGTTGAACGCACCAGCGTGATGAAAATTATTACAGTACTCGTCACAGCCTTTGCGCTGCTCTGGGCTCTACTCAACAGCCAGAGTGTCTTCAGCCTGGTTGTCATGGCATGGTCTGGCCTTGCTAGCGCTTTTGCACCCTTGCTGATCATCCTATGTCTGGGGGGGAAACCGGGATCCGGTGTGAGCATCCTGGCCGTCTGCTCGGGACTTCTGGTCGCACTGGGCTGGCGTATGATGGGGTGGCACGATTTCGTCTATGAGGGCATGCCGGGCATTCTGTCGGGGTTTTTGATCCTGTGCGGTGCCCTCTTTCTATCCAGAAGAAGGGAGGCCCAACTCACTCAATCACTGTAGACCCTCGGCACCCTGCGGGGCATCCTGGTTAACAGCTCGTAACTGATCGTACCCGCACAACCCGCCACTTCGTTGACGGAGAGGCCTTTACCCCAGAGGATCACTTCATCCCCCACCGCCACTGTCGGCAGGTCCGTGACATCCACCGTTATCATGTCCATTGATACGCGGCCCACCATGGGGCAGCGTTGCTTATTGACCAGCACCGGCGTGCCATCTGGCGCATGTACCGGATAACCATCGCCATAGCCGATCGCAACCGTGGCAATCCTGCTGGGCCGTTGCGCCGACCAACGCGCACCGTAGCCAACCGAGTCCCCTACGGGAACATCCCGCAGAGCAATGACAGCAGAGCACAACGTCATGACAGGGTGCAGTCTGTCGGCTTCCGCATGAGGAACAGAAAAAGGTGAACTGCCATATAGCATGATCCCCGGCCTGTTCCAGTCAGCGTGGGTCTCCGGCCAACCGAGTAGCCCGGCAGAATTATCAAGGCTCAACGGTACCGTATCGGCATTTGCCAAGCTGGCCACTCCTGCTTTGAACTGCCGTAACTGTCGATAAGTTAGATCACTCGCCAACGCATCGGCACAGGCAAAATGCGTGGCAATCACAATATCGCTGGCAACATTGCGGCTGGCGGCCAACGTCCGATAGGTAGACTCAATATCGTCAACCGCAATACCCAGTCGATGCATGCCACTATCCACACAAATCCAGACAGTTACAGGGGTTTTCAGCGATGCTCCCAGGATCGACTGTTGTTGCTGTTTATTCACCACTGATAGCCAAAAACCGAGTTCAGCGGCCAGGGGTATCTCGTCGTCGGAGAAAGTCCCTTCCAAAAGGCAAACAGGCTTGGTGATGCCCCCTTCACGGAGCTCGACTGCCTCCTCCAAACAGGTAACGCCAAAGGCGGGAACCAGCGGTTCAAGGGCGTGAGCAACAGGTAACACACCGTGTCCATAGGCATTGGCTTTGACAATCGCCATCGTTCGGGAATTGGGTGCCAGACTGTTTGCCAACTCACAATTGTGCCTGAGGGCAAGGAGATCGATATAAGCTTTTGCTGGTCTCGACATAATGCTTCCACCAAAAAGTACAGGCGAGCTGATGCACTCTATTAATAATTAAACTTACCGGCCGTATAAAGGCGCTGGGCAGCCAGCCAGATATCGCCCACTTCCCCGCTTCCGACGGACTTGCCATCGACTTCAATAACAGGCACCACTTCTTTTGAGGAACTCGTCAGCCAGATTTCGTCCGCATTGAGCACTTCTTCCATCAAGACAGGTCGTTCCTGCACGGCGATAGATCCGTCTTTGCGCAGTAGCTCCAACAGAATATGACGGGTAATTCCCGGTAATTTCTGGCTATCCAGCACTGGAGTAATGACTTCGCCGTTTTTAACGATGTAGGCATTACAGGCGCTGGCTTCCGTCAGCTCACCTCGCTCATTGAACAACAGAATTTCATCAGCACCCTGCTGAAAACCCTGCTGAAAGTGCATGACGTTACCCATCAATGCAGTGGACTTGATGTGGCAGCGATCCCATCGCAAATCGCGATCAGTGACAACCCGGTAGGGTTTAACCCGATGTTTATCCGCCACCGGTGCAGCGGGGATCGCATAAGTAAAAGCAAAAACGGTAGGGGCGATATTTTCCGGGTAAGCATGAAAACGGCGGACATCGGCACCGCGACTCACATGTAAATAAAGGCCGAGATTGCCACCACCATTTTTATCGATGAGCGTATTACACACCGTGCGCCACTGGTGTTGCGGCCAGTCAAGTGCTATATCAATAGACCTCAGACCGTTCAGCATCCGCTGCATATGCAGTGAAAAACCGACGATCTTGCCATCGTAGGACGGCAGCACCTCATAAATACCATCGCCAAACAAAAAGCCCCGATCCATCGGCGAAATACGGGCTTCAGCCATTGGCAGATAGGCACCGTCGAGATAGACAATACTCATTAAGTTACCTTGTATCTCGTCGAAAAAAGCTGGCCAGCGGGGTCATAAAGCGGCAAATCTTAGCAGTGGGTATCCAGACAGGCAAAGTAAATTCCCCAGTAACTCAGCCTGGACCCTCAACACCGCTAACACCGATCAAATCACGCAACGAATTAACCAGAGCTTTGCCCGTTTCACTGGGCAGGCCGTCTTCTGTCAGTGTGTTATCAAGGGTGACGCCATCGATACTGCCCCGACAGGCCAGGTATTCAAGTATGGCCCGGTTATCCCAGTCCGCCAGATAGTCTGTCCCTACGCAATGGGACATCATGGCCACCAACCCGAGCGCTGCCCAGTTGGATACATCCGCTATGACCAACTCGTCACAGGTGGTTACCGACGGAATAATGGCCAGTTCACCCAACTTATCGAGCACATTGCCCATGCCAATCTCATTGCCACCATCACCTAATGCAATGACCGGACAATCCGAGAGCTCAAGAAAGACATCAAAGCAGAAGGTACCGGAGCTGATATCCTCGCCGCGCATATTGTAATAATGCCCGTCAGCTGCGGGCCCGGGAAGTTCGATACTGACCATGAGCTCAGGTTGGCAATACGCTAACAGGTCGGCCACCTGCTGCCTGAGCCCTGTGGGGCGACCAAGGGGCACGCGCTCCACGCAATAATCCCCGCCTATGGCATTAGCCAACGCATCGCCACAAACCAGTATCGGCTCGGCACCAGTCTGTTCAAGCACTCGATAAAGCGCAATTGCGCCGGCCGGCCCATCGGACTCAAACGTGTCCAGCACCGGGAAACCCGTGCCGATCAATACCCGGCCAGAACAACTCAACAGCCGCCTGGCTGCCCGCAGACAGTAGCCGGGTTTAAGGCTGGACTGAACGGATTGCATTCCCCGCAGATTGCGGGCCACCAGCAGGTTTTCGATGCTTTTGCTAACTGCCAACTCATGCCGGATATCATTCATACACCACCACAATATTAACCATCAGTCACAAACCTCGGGGTTTAATTGCCTGTACATCCTGTCCGCCGCCAGTCGGATGCGACGGGCCTCCGCCATCGTGACGGGCTTAAAAGAAACCAGACCACCCGGTTTTAATTGCGCCAGTTGTGACATGTCCAAAGAAATCACTGAGCCCAGCTTGGGGTAACCACCGATAGTCTGACGGTCATGCATCAGTATGATAGGCAGACCATCCGGAGGGATTTGTATCGCACCCAGACAGATACCTTCGGATAAAAGATCGGGAAGATCAATATCAATGGGGGGCCCCGCCAACCGAGATGCCATCCGATCGGACTGACTCAACAATCGGTACTCGCTGGTAAAAAAACGTTGTTGCTGCTCATTTTCAACCAATGTTGACTGATAACCACTCACCACCCTCAACAATACGCGGCCACCATAAGCCGGTCGATAGCCACGTCCCAGCGAGAGGCATTCACGACCCGAGGTGTCTGCACAGGGCAAATGGTCCCCAGCCTGCAACGGGTTACCTGACAGGCCTCCCAAACCTTCACGAACAACCGTCGCCGCACTGCCGAAGGTTGCGGGGATATTGAACCCATCAGCCACCGCCAAATAGGCACGCATGCCCCTGTGGGCATAACCCAACACCACCCTGTCACCGGATTTTACCCGGTGGCTACGCCAGCTCTCCTTTGGTTGCCCGTTAATGGTCAGTGGCATATCTGCACCACAGAGGGCAAAAATCGTAGCTGCCCGGCATTCAAGCTCCAGACCGCCGATGGTCACTTCGAGCGCCGTCATGCCGGGATCATTCCCGCACAGGCGATTGGCCCAATTGAACGCAAGGGGATCGGCAGGACCACCGGCAGTCAACCCAAGGCGGTGATAGCCAAAGCGACCGGCATCCTGGAGAAGGGTCAGGACGCCGGGACGATCCACACGAAAACCACCCTTCATGCTAACCGGCCACCCCTGGCAAGAAAGGTTTCCCGGCTGATACTGAGAAAGCGTACACGGTCACCCACCTGAAGCGGCATGCTGGGTTCGCTGAGGGGATCAAACATTCGCTCCGGACAAAGTCCAATCAAATTCCAGCCACCGGGGGAGTCCGCCGGATATACTGCAGTCTGTCGCCCGGCTATACCCACGCTACCACGGGGCACCGAAGTTCTGGGTGTATCCAGTCTGGGCATGACAATGCGCGGATCGACCTCCCCAAGGTAAGCAAATCCCGGAGCAAAACCTATCGCGTACACTAGGTATTCCCGGGACTGGTGCAAAGCGATCACCTCCTCCACCGAGACTTTTTTGGCGTGACTGATTTCAGCGAGGTCCGGCCCGGACTCCATGCTGTAGTAAACAGGTAGTTCGACGAGCTTGCTGACTGAATCTGAAGCAGCTGGTGCGACATCGAGTAGCTCTGTAATCTGCTGCTCAAGGGTTGCCGCATCAATCCTCGAGAGATCGAAGATAACCAGTAGCGAGGCATAGGAGGGCACCAGATCAATCAGCACATCGACCAATGCGGACTCCAGCACAACAGTTGCCTGCCGTACTCTGGCTGAGGTATCGGCGCTAACCACCTGATCAAAATAGATAATCAGCGCATTTTCACTAGCGGGAACGACTTTCATTGCTCAAGCAATGCCCGGATTTCACGAATCACAGCAACGCTCTCCGGATTGTCACCATGGATACACAGGGTGTCCGCTTTAATGAGCAGCGAATCGCCATCCTCGGTCGTGACGGAGCCATAACGTTTGAGCTGTTTAACCTGAGCGAGTGTTGTTTTCCTGTCGTGGACCGCTCCCGGCTCGGAACGGGGCACCAGCATGCCGTTGCTATCATAGCGCCGGTCGGCAAAAGCCTCGAACCAGAGCGTGACACCCAATGCTTCGGCCTCACGACGGTGCAATTCGGCTTCGGGCGTGGCTTGTATGACAAGATGAATCGGTCGATAAAAACCGGCTACGGATAACATCACTGCACGGCGAAGTTGATCATCCACCATCATGTCGTTGTATAAAGCCCCATGGGGTTTGACATAGGACAGGGACAGGTTTTGCGAACGACTCATTCCGTCCAGTGCCGATATCTGATAATGCATGAGCGCAACAAGTTCATCATTTGAGCAGGTCATGGAACGGCGTCCAAAACCCTCACGGTCAGGGTAGCCGGGGTGCGCCCCAACCATCACACTGTATTTTGCCGCCAGATTGAGCGTCCGCTGTATCATCAGGTGATCACCGGCATGGTAGCCACAGGCAATGCTGGCCTGGTGAATGTAGGGCATCACCGCTTCATCTGCACCAACCAATCCGCTATCAACGGTTTCGCCGAGATCAGCGTTCAACATCAATGACATCACAAACCTCTCTGAAGCCGAGCCATCACATTATCGCCAATTGGCTGTTGAGCAGGTCGGTCACCAGCATGGAACCTGGGCTGTGGGTAATACACAACGGTGGTCTGGCCTGCTCCAACGCAATCTGTGGCGTTACCCCACAGGCCCAGAAGAGGGGCATTTCATCGGCATGGACTGTTACCGAATGGCCAAAATCCGGTTTTTCTAGCTGCCCGATACCAATTTGGGCCGGGTCGCCCAAGTGAATCGGGGCACCGTGCATACTGGGAAATCGGGTACATACCTGAATCGCCCGGATAGCGTCGGCTGCCTTGAAAGGACGCATACTGACCACCATATTGCCACCAAAGCGACCCGACGAGCGACAGGGTAAACTGGTTCGATACATCGGCACGTTGACGCCCTCCGAAATGTTGCGAACTTCAAGGCCATCAGTCAGCAGTGCCTCTTCAAAGGAAAAGGAACAACCCAGGACAAAAGTCACCAGATCCTGTCGCCAGTAGGCAGTAATATCCACTGGCTCGTCAACTAACCGCCCTTCCTCAAAGACACGGTAACACGGCACATCACTACGAATATCCAGCTCGACGCCCAGTGACGGCAAACTGTACTGGCCGACATCAGAGACGGCGATCAATGGGCAGGGCTTGGGATTCAGCTGGCAAAAACGCAGAAATTCATCGGCCCAGCTCTCAGGAAGAATGACCACATTCCCCTGCACAAAACCGCGACAATGCCCAGATGTGTGCCCGGTAAATTGACCGGATCGGACAGCCAGTCGTAACTCACGCGGATTGGATATTGGCATTTGGAATATTCCTGACCAGAGTAATCGTCAACCGACATTCAACCATCGAACACAGCCGATGACCACAGGCAGGAGATGATCAAAATTTCAGGGGCAAGTCTTTCCAACTTCAACAACAAAATCCGGCAGCACCCGAATGCTTAGTGCCGCAAACAATGCATCTCGGGATAATGGAGACTAGCTTCTTAACCGTCTTCAGGTGGCGCCCATAGATAAGGCTTGTCGCTTTGCCCATTTCGCAGACAACTTATCGGTGCAGACCAGGCATTTTTCATGACCTCCTGAAAATCCCCCTGACTCAAATGAAGCAGATGATTGTGGTCACCCGCCTCGATATAAATATCGAGATTATCCAGCAGCGCGCTGTCCACAATGACATCCAGCTTGAATGCCTGCCCCAGGCCCGGGATCGCACCTTCGTTGCAATCGGGGAAAAGTCCCTGCAGGTCCCCTTCCTCTGCAATTTCATATTCATGCTGGCGACCGTACTCCAGCCACTCAAGTATCAACTTATTAGTGGCGGGGATAACACACATCGCATAATGATCGTTCTGCTTGACGACCACAGCTTTTGCCAGTTTTTCCGGGGGCACATGTGCCTCTCGGGCAGTGGCCATCGAGTTACTGGTTTGTGCATGTTTCAGCACTTCATAATTAATGTTTTTGCGGCCGAGATAATCAGCCAAAACGGGTGAGATACTCATAATCCGGCACCTCCTGATCAGTGTAAACAGGTTACT
>DDNV01000037.1:22822-25003 GCA_002341315.1 Cellvibrionales bacterium UBA2511 | reverse complement strand
CTGGTTACTTACAGTATAGTTCGACTGATGCACTTTCACCTTCGCAAGGCACAGAACAATTCGATCTATCGGGTTCATCGGGACAGGTCTAATCCAGCTTAATCCATTTTTTACTGCGAGATTTGGCCGGGTTGCTGAAGAAATTATGCATCCCCCGTTGTTGTTAAGAATACTTTAAGTATTAGTCAGTACTCTGCAAGGTAACCAGGTACCGATCAGGGTATGAACATGCAAGAGATCAGACAAACCAGTCAGGAATATTCCGACAACATCCATGCCAGGCAGTGGTTGAACCGATGGCTTGTCCCGGCGCCAGCTCTCAACCTGCACTCACCGCATTCTGAAAGCACCGCGACTGTACAACAGTATGTCGCCAGGCAGTTTTTTCAGACCTATGGCGCCTCAGTGCACGAATTCCTGCCCATCTTCCTTAGTCTGTCCTGTCGGGATCAACTCTCTGCCGTAACAGGCATCAGGCCCGTCACTGCAAGTCCGTTGTTTCTTGAGCAGTACCTGGACAATCCCATCGAGCTGGAAATTAACCGTTATTCGTCTGTACCCGTAGCTCGCTATCAGATTGCCGAAATCGGTAATCTGGCCGCCACCCAGAGGGGCTCCAGTCAACTGTTATTCATTCTGCTGGCGGCCACCCTACATCGGGCCAATTTTGAATGGCTGGTGTTTACTGCAACACCACAAGTCAGAAAAGCCATCAGCAAGCTGGGATTTGAACTGCACCCTGTCGCAGATGCCAGAGCTTCCCGACTGCAGACATCCACCGAAGAGGAATGGGGCAGTTATTACCAGACCCGGCCCGTTGTGGTTGCCGGACAATTGGCACAGGCCATAGATGTGATCAACGAGAGGAAAACCTTGCGTGCCGCGCTCTCGTTTTACGATGCGCGCATTGACAGCCTGGCCAAAGAACAGCTACAGCTCCGTGGGGTAAATAGTGCCGACTATTCTTTCGCGGCTTGATGGGCTTTATGACGACGACCAGATCGTCGTCAGAGACACCAAACAGTGCCTGACATACAGTTCGTTGATACAACGCTGTGGCGAACTGGCTGCCCTGCTGAAGAAACATCAGATCGGCAGACTGGCGTTGCACCTCGATAATGGCCCCGACTGGGTAGTGATTGATCTGGCCTGCCAGCAGGCTGACATCTGCCTGCTCCCCCTGCCAACCTTTTTCTCAAACAGGCAGGTGCAACATGCCCTGAGAGAAACGCCTGTCGATGCCATCGTCAGTGGCCCCAAGGCTGTGTTCGACCTATCAAAACAGGTAACGAAAACCGTCCGGCTACCCGGCGCTGCCGAACTCTGGCTGAACCGTATCCCGGCCTTCGAGAACCATGCACTCATTCCTGAGAATACCGGAAAAATCACTTACACCTCTGGCTCTACTGGTACCCCCAAAGGGGTCTGTCTCAGCAACCGGCAACTAATCGATGAGGCGATGTTCCTCGGCAGTGCTGTGGGGATATCGAAGCCACGACACCTATGCCTGTTGCCATTGAGCACTCTGCTTGAAAATGTTGCCGGCATTTATGCACCGCTGTTGTTCGGCGGAGAGGTCATTGTCCCCGCTCTGGAGGAAATGGGCGTCTGCGGTAGTTCAACAGTTGAACCGACCACCCTGATTGAAACCATCACCAGATACCAGCCCAACACACTGATCCTGACACCACAACTTCTGCAACTGCTGGTGATCAGTGTCCGCAATGGGTGGCAAACCCCCGAATCATTGAAGTTCGTCGCAGTGGGCGGTGCCAAGGTGGCGAATCAATTGCTGATAGAGGCATGGCAATCAGGCATTCCCGCTTACCAGGGCTACGGCCTGTCAGAATGCGCCTCTGTGGTGAGTCTGAACACTCCCCGCGATCAGGTTACCGGTAGTTGTGGAAGGCCCCTGCAGCACCTGAACGTGAAAATTATCGAGGGAGAAGTTGTCGTCAATGGCAACGCCATGCTCGGTTATGCCAATACCCCATCAAGTTGGGGACAACAGGCTATCCACACGGGCGATCTCGGCTATCTCGATGCCAGGGGGTTCTTGCATATTCTCGGGCGACGTAAAAACCTGATGATTTCGAGTTACGGCCGCAATATCAGCCCGGAATGGGTGGAATCCGAATTTCTCGCATCACCAATCTTTGCGGACTTTATCGTCTTCGGTGA
>DDNV01000037.1:21219-22759 GCA_002341315.1 Cellvibrionales bacterium UBA2511 | reverse complement strand
CCAGATCACATTGTGTAGCATTACTGTCGACACGGGATAGCCGCACCACTGATCAACAGATAGATGACATCATTCAACAAATCAACCAACAACTGCCAGATTACGCACGCATTCGAAACTGGCAGAGATTGCCCACAGCCTTGACCAAAACCCCTGCACTGATAACGGACAATGGTCGACCAAAACGGGCAGCCATTGCTCAACATTATGCCGGCCAAATTGACCAGCTCTACAACATGTCCGTTGAGGAGTCACACGTATGAACGCACTAACACCCCTTCCCTTTTTCGATACGCTGACGACAGCAACAAACGCAGACAAAAAACATCTGTTCTCTGCACCCATTATCCAGCGGGGCCTTGAAGGTCGCATCAATATCGATGACTACCTGGGGTTTCTGCAACAGGCCTACCATCATGTCAAACACACCGTGCCACTACTGATGGCAGTAGGCTCCCGGTTACCGGAGGAGCAGGAGTGGTTGCGCCAGGCAGTAGCGGAATACATTGAAGAAGAAATCGGTCATCAGGAGTGGATTCTCAACGATATTGCCACCTGTGGTTATGACAGTGACGTGGTCAGACACGGTCGGCCCAATCCCGCAACGGAGCTGATGATCGCCTACGCCTACGATACCGTCATGCGCGTCAACCCGGTTGGATTCTTTGGCATGGTTCACGTACTTGAAGGCACCAGCGTCAGTATCGCCGAAACCGTTGCAGACAACGTCCGCGGAACATTAGGTCTTCCTCAAAATGCCTTTTCCTACCTGTATTCCCACGGGTCACTGGACAAGGAACATGTCACTTTTTTTGAAGGTCTTATGAACCGCATAGACTCACCGCAGGACCAGGCACAAGTCATTCATTCAGCCAGGATGTTTTATCGACTTTATGGTGACCTCTTCCGTTCACTCGACGATGTTTCGCACAACATTCCACGCACAGCCTGACAGAAACGCAATATGGAACTGAACAACAAAGTGATTTTACTGACGGGTGCCACTGGGGGCATTGGTTGCGCAGTAGCCCGGGCATTGGTCAAGGAAGGTGCCTACCTCAGGCTGGTTGGGCGAAACACAGCGGCACTGAACCAGCTTGCCGGACAATTGCCGGGAAATCATCAAATAATCATGGCGGATATCGGCACCTCTGAAGGTCGACATGACATCCTGTCACGGTGTGTCGATGGCGGGGGCATTGACCTGCTGATCAATCTGGCAGGCACAGCAACATTTCAATGCTTCGAGCACCAGTCTGAAGAGAGTATTGAACAGATACTCAGCACAAACCTGATTGCCCCCATGTTATTGACACAACAGCTGATCCCCCTCCTGAACAATAGACCGGAGTCAGCCGTGGTTAACATTGGCTCGACTTATGGCAGCATCGGTCACCCCGGCTACGTCGCCTATTGTGCCAGCAAATCAGGTCTGAAAGGCTTTACCGAGGCGCTACGCAGGGAACTCAGCGATACCGCCATTCAGGTCTTTTATCTTGCCCCCAGAGCGACCGAAACCAACTTGAATTCACCCGCTGCC
>DDNV01000037.1:16129-21168 GCA_002341315.1 Cellvibrionales bacterium UBA2511 | reverse complement strand
ACAAGAGCGACAGACACCAGCTTGAATTCTCCCGCTGCAAACACCCTGAATCGCGCCCTTGGCAACAGGGTAGATTCACCAGAACAGGTCGCTGATACGCTGATAAAGCTGGTCATAACCAACCGGCAATGTCAGTTCATGGGATGGCCGGAAAAAATGTTTGTGAAAATTAATGCTCTGTTTCCGAGACTGGTTGACCGCGCACTGATTAAAAAAATGCCGCTCATTAAAAAAATTCTCAACAACCACGAAACGACTAAAATCAACACCTAGAGACTCACATTATGAAACACACCATTAAAAACATCATGGCAAGTTCTGTGGCACTGCTTGCGCTAACCGCCAGTTCTGGCTGGGCCGGTGTCACAGAAGAAATCAGTACCCTGCAAAAACGCTGGGCTGAGGTCAACTATCAGATGGAGGGGGAGGCACAGAGTGAGGCCTTCGCCTCTCTTGCAACGGAGGCCGACGCCGTCGTCTCAAGACACCCCGATAATGCAGCCCCACTAATCTGGCGTGGTATTATCAAGTCCACTTATGCAGGAGCCAAAGGCGGTCTCGGTGCATTATCGCTGGCCAAGTCGTCGAAAGCCGATCTGGAAGCAGCATTGACAATAGATCCACAGGCATTGCACGGTTCAGCCTATACCAGCCTGGGTACGCTCTACTGCCATGTACCGGGTTGGCCAATTGGTTTTGGCGATGACAAAAAAGCGGAAAAATTGCTGCTTAAAGCACTGGCTATCAACCCCGACGGAATAGACAGCAATTACTTTTATGCCGACTATCTGATCGGGAAAAAACGTTACCAGGATGCCCGGACTTATTTACTTAAGGCAAAAAAGGCAGCACCGCGCATTAACCGACCACTGGCCGATGCCGGGCGGCAAAAGGAAATCAGCCAGGCGCTGGCCGTTATTGAACAGAAACTGGGAAGCTGATTAGCGTAAATGCAAATTCTGTTGGTAGAAGATGATCAACCCCTGGCCCAGGGGCTTAAAGCAGCCCTGAGCAGGCAGCATTACTCTGTAAATCATGTGGATACTGGAAGAGCCTGTATCCACGTGGTGGAGACGGAACCACCGGATATCATTATTCTGGATATCGGTTTACCGGATATCAATGGCCTGAAAGTCCTCGAATCTATTCGCAGCCAATCGGCTGCGTTGCCGGTATTGCTATTGACGGCCAGAGATACCCTGCACGATAAAGTGACCGGGCTGGACTCCGGAGCCGACGACTATCTGGCGAAACCCTTTGAGATGAGTGAGCTTCTGGCCCGCCTGAGGGTTCTAGAACGCCGCCTCAGCTCAGTCAAATCGACAAAAATTACGATTGGCCCGGTTACCCTGGATACCAGCGATCAGTCTGTGAGCTGTCAGGGTGAACCTAAAGAACTGTCACGCCGGGAATATATGTTACTGAAAGCATTGATGGAAAATGCCGGCCGGATAATGACCCGAAATACCCTGGAAGCGCGGCTTTACAGTTGGGGGGAAGAAATCTGTAGCAACGCGCTTGAAGTACACATACACCATCTCAGGAAAAAACTGGGTGTCGACTTCATCAAAACCGTACGCGGCGTTGGTTACAAGGTCACGGCCCCGTGAGATCAATCCGGATGTTCCTGATTGCCGCCATCCTGGCGGTACTCACCCTGTTCAATTTTGTTGCCGCGTTGCAGGGTTACAGTTCCAGCCTGAAGGAAGCCAACAAGCTGTTTGACCAGCATTTACGACAAACAGCAGAACTGATTGCACGACTCTATGCGGGCCACCCGATAAAGCCTCTTGATGACGAAAGCACGCTGGCCTACCAGGTATGGCAGGGGCAGAAGCTCCTCGCCTCCTTTGGCATCGAGCAAACACGACCCATAACAGATTTTTATCCCGGTTTTGGCTACGCCAATTTCGACGGTTATCGCTGGCGAACCCTCGTCTACTATGATCAGAATCACCGAAACTGGATCATCACCGCTGAACGGACAGACTTGCGTTATCGACTGGCAGAAAGTGTGATCAGTCACGCCATTTTACCGATATTGCTGAGTATTCCCCTGGCCGGCTTGCTGATCTGGCTGATTATCAGTCATGGCCTGAAGCCACTTCGAATGCTCTCCCAACAGCTCAAGAACAAGCAAGCCGATGACCTTTCGCCAGTGGTATTACCGGAGCTCAAAAGCGAATTACAGCAGGTCAACCAATCAATCAATGCATTAATGAGCCGTCTCGAAGTTGCACTAAACAGGGAGAAACACTTTACAGCCGATGCCGCGCATGAGTTGCGCACGCCTATCAGTGCCCTCAAAATTCAGCTGCACAATCTGGAGGAAGATATCTCTCCGGATAATGAGGCGTTCCAACAATTGCGCGCGGGGGTAGATCGTATTCAGCATCTGGTCGAGCAACTGTTGTCCCTCTACCGCTCAACACCCGAACAACTGGCCCACAACTTCTGTCGCATCAATCTTCACCAATTGGCGCAGGATGTTATTGCAGAATTACATACTAAATTTGAAACTAAACAACAGATAGCAGAACTTGCCGGGCAGGCCTGCATGATAGAGGGTGACCCCTTTGCGTTAACCACTCTGCTTCAGAACCTGCTCAATAATGCCAGTAAATACACGCCTCCAGGAGGTCATATTCTTGTGACGGTCAGCACCGAGGGGCATCTGGTCTATCTCAAAGTAGAAGACTCCGGGCCAGGTATCGCTCCTGAGGACTACGATAAAATATTCAAACGTTTCCAGCGTCTGAACAATAAACCAGATGGATCGACAACCCCCGGCTGCGGCCTCGGGATGACCATCGTCCGCAATATTGCGGATCTTCACCGCGCTCGTATTGAGATAGAACGTTCCCGTTTTGAGAGCGGCACAGCCTTTATTATCATCTTCACACGAACGGAAGACTAAATAATGAGCAGAAGCGTTGGCCGTTTTGTCATACTCCTCGCCTTCACGCTTGGCATAGGCAGTAATACCAGTTTCGCGGACACACCGATAGTCGAGCTCAGAATCCGCAACCACCTGTTTTTTCCGGATACACTGGAAGTTCCCGCCCATACAAAAATCAAGCTGTTGGTAATCAACGAGGATCCAACGCCGGAGGAGTTTGAAAGTTATGAGCTCAACCGTGAAAAAGTGATTCTCGGCCATCGTAAAACGGTGATTTTCATTGGTCCGCTGCCACCCGGAGAGTACCCCTTTTTCGGTGAGTTTTACCCAAAAACAGCTCAGGGAAAAATAGTGGTTACCGCACAGCAACCATCAGAATGAGACGCTTATGTTTCTGAATTCAGTCGTACTGATACTTCAGGAGATACTGGAGGCCGCACTTTTGATAAGCATCTTGTTGGTGCTGTCCAGACAGCTTCAACTGAGTGCCCGGTGGTTCGCCACCGGAATGATATTGGGCGGCATTGGCGCATTCATTCTATCGTTCAACCTGGCCACGATTTCTGAATGGTTGGACTATGCCGGGCAGGAAATTCTTATCGCCACAATCATGCTTGCTGTTCTCGGACTGCTAACATTGATAGGACTGTATTCAACCTTACCCCCTTCATCCTCAAGGCATGCACTACCCTACCTGATGTCCATTTGTGTCGCCCTTGCACTCAGCCGGGAAGGGGCCGAAATCGTGATTTATCTGGGCGGCATACTCAACCATCAGGCGAGCATCCAGCCAACATTTACCGGAGCAGGAATTGGGGCCGGGATTGGTCTGAGCGCAGGGGTATTACTGTACTTCGGTTTGCTCAGCCTACCTGTGAGCTGGATTTTCTGCACCTGTATTGTATTGCTGGCTTTGATCGGCGGCACCATGGCCTCTCAGGCAACCCTCCTGCTGACCCAGGTTGACTGGATAACCTATTCCCCGGTTCTCTGGGACAGCTCAATTTGGCTACCGGAGGATTCCATCCCCGGACACCTGCTCTATGCCCTGATCGGCTATGAAGCTACTCCATCACTTTTTCAGGCAATCGCCTATGGTCTTGGTTTTCTACTGGTCAGCATCTCCGCCACACTAGGTCATCTAAACCACTTCCGTAGCCGTCGCACAAATACGGGTGACAAATAGTATGCACACTACCCTCCAGACTCTTCTCGGCTATGTAACTCGAGGAGTAGGCATTTTGTTCTGTCTCACCATCCCGATGATGGCCCTTGCCGATGGCAATGCCGTGGATAAAATCTACCATCCCTATGTGGACGCTCTGGAACAGGAACTGGAATGGCGTGCAATCTATCAGGACGACCAGCCGGACCAACCGGACCACCGCCAACTCTATCGCTTTTCCTATGGCCGAGCTTTTGGCGACCGCTGGTTTGGTGAGCTGTATCTAACCGGTGACAAGGCCGACAACGACAGTTTTTCGCTGGCGGCTTATGAAGTGGAAGCCAAATGGCAACTCACCGAGCAGGGGGAATACTGGGCTGACTGGGGTATCCTGTTTGAGCTGGAAAAACAGGCCAAGGAAAATATCTGGGAGTTTTCCACCGGCATTCTCGCCGAAAAGGAATGGGGACGCTGGAGCGGCACTGCCAACATCATCATCAGCCAGGAATGGGGCTCAGACATTGAGGATGAGATTGAATCATCACTGGGCCTGCAAACACGCTATCGTCTGTCACGCTGGATTGAACCCGCACTGGAGCTCTATGTTAATGAGCAGACCGTTGCGCTGGGGCCCGTATTAATGGGCAACATACAGACCGGCGTCAGGCGCAGTCTGCACTGGGAGGCAGGCCTCCTGTTTGGCATGAATGATAAAAGTGCCAACAATACGCTGCGGGTTCTGATTGAGTATGAGTTTTAGGGAGGCAAGTCAACCTTCTACAACCTCAACTATCTGACAGCAGTTCAATTTTGTAACCATCCGGGTCTTCCACAAAAGCCAGCACTGTCGAGCCATGCTTCATTGGACCGGGCTCCCTGACAACCTTTCCCCCAGATGTACGAATTCGCTCGCAGGCAGCATAGACATCCTCCACACCAATGGCGATATGGCCATAGGCATCACCAAGATTGTAA
>DDNV01000037.1:13300-15971 GCA_002341315.1 Cellvibrionales bacterium UBA2511 | reverse complement strand
CACCAAGATTGTAAGTGGAAGTATCCCAGTTATGGGTAAGCTCAAGCACAGTGTTTGCCGACTCATCACCATAACCCAGAAATGCGAGAGTAAAACGGCCGTCGGGGAAATCCTTGCGACGCAAAAGTTGCATCCCCAGCACATCGGTATAAAAGCGAACGGACGTATCGATATCCCCCACTCGCAACATGGTATGTAATAAGCGCATAAACGTACCTCTCTAATTATTCCCGGAACCTGCCCGTACTTACCCGCAACAGCATCCAAGGGTATTGAATTCCAGCCAGTCTCGGCTAAAAAGCCATGCTACAAAGTAAATCGGAATTGAATCAAATAAAACCGTTAACAAACACGTCAATTGGGTCACTGGCTTTTCAAATAATCCAGGCCCATGAGCTAGAGATTTTTCTCACAGTCCCCTGTTTTGCTTTTTCAGCTATTTTTGTGTACTTTTTATGTAACAACCGTGACATTCACCGTTATCCAGAAAAGAATAATAATAATGATCAATACGTTATCAAAAGACGCTCAAACGGATAGTGATTTTGACTACTGGTGGGAAATGGAAGGCCCCTGGGTTGAAGAACCAAATCATCGCCGGGGCGGAATAAGTGGTGTTCAGCGATGTCGAATCAATGGCGCCATCTACTACATCAAAAAACAGACGGACCATACCTGTCGCAGCCTCAGACATCCACTGGGCTATGCCACCATCGCCCGCGAAACCCACCGACTGGATGTGTGCCACAAACTGGGCATAGCAACGCCGGAAGTTGTCTTTTCGCAAACACGCCTTCACCAGGGGACAATTCAGGCAATTCTGGCGACTCGGGAATTGGCTGGGTTTTCCAGTGTTGAGGCATGGCAGAAGAGCGTAACTGACGATTTCGTGAAAAAAGAGACGCTCAATGCTCTCTCCCGAAAACTTGGCGAGATTCTGTCAAGACTTCACAATAGTCGCTGGCAGCATGGCTGTCTGTATGACAAACACATTTTTTTTCGTCACGAAAGGAAGGGCAGCAACGAGATTGAAGTCGCACTGATTGATCTCGAAAAATGCCGTCGACGGTTTTCCATCAGCCGGGCTTCCCGACACGATATACGCCAGATGCGTCGACACATGCCCGCGATGACTGAACACCATTGGGACATTTTCAATTCCACCTATCGGCAATTTTCCTACCTCAGCCCAAACAAAGGTGTGCCCTGGCTTTCATCACCATCGAACTTCAAGTAGGCCACAAAAAATCCCTGACACAAAAAAACCGGGCAAAGGCCCGGTTTTTTTAGCTCCCCCGATTATCAGTTGGTGAAAACCGGTGCTGCAACATATTCCCAGAGCAATGCCGTGGCCACCAGAACAACCACCACGTACACCAGAGAAACAGCAAAAATAGCGCTGGCATAGAGAAAGCCCTGATCCTCTGGCACGTTCATTACATCGGGAATACCCAGGTACATCAACCGAATCGCATAGCTGCAGGCGGCGATAGCAAGTAGGAGATCCAACCACCAAATCGGATAAACCGCAAAAATACCTGCCAGAAAAACCGGGCTACAACAGAGACCCATAAACACAAACCCTTTTAATGGGCTCGATTCACTATTATAGGTTTTTGACATCCAGGCAATCATCCAGCCGATAAATACCAGCGCACCCATCAGGGCAAAGTAAAACATGACTATCAAGGGTATTGCGCTAGCTTCGGTAATTCTGGTGGGCTCATCATGGACAATCGTCCATCCAAACTTCGTTGTTCCGATATAAAACCCGATCGCAGGAATCATACCCAGGAATATAAAATAGATGGCCATGCGCTTGATTGTCTCATCGGACAGCGCGGCGATTTTCTTCCACTCAGACTGTGGATCGTAGAGTAACCCGGCAATGTGACCTAGCATAAAATCCCCATTTTTCTTATTTAAGACTAACAATCGGCCAACAGACGTATAGTTTATTATAAAACACCTGCTTTTATACCGCTTAAATCAAACCGTTGGCATTGATCGAAATCAATAACCCTTATAACACTTACCACAGTCAATGGTGCATGTGCTGATGAGCACTAATCCCATCACTTTGTTCAGAAGTCACTTCCCGTTGATGATTATGGGCCATCGCATTCCAGAGGGTCCACGCACCAAATACGATGACTATCATCCCCATGGCTGTTCTCAAAGCACGAATCTGCAACCACCGCTTAAGTTGACTGGAGAAAACACCTCCGGCCAGCATGACCGGCAACGTGCCCAGGCCGAACGCCATCATGGATAGTGCACTCGACACAGGGTGAGCAGTGGCAGCGGCGTAAACCAGTGCCGAATACACCAGTCCACAAGGTAACCAACCCCATAACATACCAAACAGAAAGGCCCTGCCAACCGTGCGGACACGAAACAACCTGGTTGCGAAAGGCTGAATATGGCGCCAGGCATGTTGCCCCCCACGCTCAAGCCATGACAGGAAGTGCCACCAACCCGCCAGATACAACCCCATCAGAATAAGCAGCCCCCCCGCAAAAATACGCAGTGAAGGCCCCAGAGACAGGTATTCATGACCAAACAACCCCAGCAGACCGACCAGCGCACCGATAAGCCCATAAGACGTAATTCGCCCCAGGTTATAGCTTAGGAGGATTGGCCAACGCCTGCGTTGATCATCGGCGGCAAA
>DDNV01000037.1:1742-13146 GCA_002341315.1 Cellvibrionales bacterium UBA2511 | reverse complement strand
CGTTGATCATCGGCGGCAAAACCCAGTGCGGCGACAATACCGCCACACATACCAACACAATGCCCGGCACCCATCAAACCAATAACCAGCATTGCCAGTATGGATATACTGTCAAATTCAAACATTATTCACGGCTCTTTGAGGGTGGAGAGTCTTCAGATTGACGGGGACGAGCCTCGACATCAAGCTCAACAGATTCATCCGTCTCATCGTCGAACAGTATTCTCTCACCCTCCCCGTCGAGATCATCATACTGGCCACTGTTTACCGCCCAGAAAAAAAACCAGATCGCCAATGCACAAAAAATCAGGGACACAGGTATCAGCAAATACAAACTGGTCATTGAGTTATAACCTGCCAAAAATAAGAAGTATCGACCATCGTCACGTGGCAAAACAAGGCTGTTGTGGGCACATCATGGGTACGTCGCCACGCCGACTCAGCCGCAGAGCATTACCCACCACCAACAATGAGCTGGCAGACATACCAATCGCGGCCGCCCAGGGAGGAATCATTCCCGCCGCGGCCAGCGGCAATGCCAGAAGATTGTAGAGTAATGCCCAGGTGAGATTCTGACGAATGATCTGGCGTGTCCGTCTGGCAAGCCCGATCACTTCCGGCAAGGTATTGAGGTTGCCCGATAGCAAAATACTGTCAGCATGGATTCTGGCGAAATCACTGGCATCCCCCAGTGCCACTGAGGCATCGGCACCGCTCAGTACCGGCACATCATTGATACCATCACCGACCATCAGCACCCGGTGCCCGGCCTGCTGACAGCGGTTGACCCAATCGAGTTTTGCCGCTGGACTCTGCTGCCCGAACCACTGCTGAATACCCAGCTTGGTCGCCATATTTTCAACCGCTGCGACACGATCACCACTCAGTAAAACTGTCTCCAGACCCTGCGCTGTCAGCTGCTGAATGGCAAACGCCGCACCGGAACGCAACTGATCCTGTAAAATAATCCAGGCCAGTGGCCGGGACTGTTCCACCAAAAGAAGTGGTAACTGGCCTGCATCAACTGGTGGCATAGCAGGCATGGGAAGACCAAACAACCTGCTGATATAGTCCGGCCGACCGATAGCAAAGCGATTTCCATCAATCGTAGCGGAAATGCCTGACCCGACTTCCTGAACAACGTCAGTTCCTCTATCCATCACTTCTATACCGGTAAAAGCCCGGGCAATGGGATGTCTGGAGCCCTGCTCCAGGGTCGCAGCAATAGCCAGCAAATCAGTTGCTTTTTTATCGTCCAATGCGATCACCTCAACGACACTCAGATCACCCAGTGTCAACGTGCCCGTCTTATCAAAAACAATCCGATCGACTTGCGACAAAACCTCCAGCATCCGACTTCGACTGATCAGGAAGCCGCGCTGACGCAACTCGCCTGTTGCCACCGCAATAGCGGCTGGCGTTGCCAGAGATAACGCGCATGGGCAGGTAACAACCAGCACAGAGAGCACAACCCAAATAGCCTCCTCCGGTTGGTGCTGCCACCACCAAAAAGCCACCAGGGCGGAGACAACCAACACGGCAGCGACAAAATAACCCGCCACCCGATCAGCCATCGCAACCGCCGCTGGTTTATCACTGCGCGCCTTTTCAACCAACTGCAAAATTGCCGACAAACGGGTCTGATGACCAACGGCAGATACGCTGATCAGCAAGGGGTTCTCACTGTTGACGGTTCCCGCAGACACCACATCACCGGGGGATTTACCGACCGGCATCTGTTCGCCGGTGAGAACAGCTTCGACCACGCTGCTGACACCCTCGGTAATCTCGCCATCACAGGGAATGGTTTCACCGGAGGCAACGCGAATCAGGTTCCCAGGCAACAGCAGCTTGACCGGAATCGTCTCCTCTTTGTTGCCGTTCAATCGCCTGGCTGTCACCGGCAACAATTGGCCGAGCGATTCGGCTCGCATGTCATTGCGATGGCGAACCCGCATTTCGAAATATCGCCCCAACAGTAAAAAAAATGTGAACATGGCAATAGAGTCAAAATAAACTTCGCCCGTTCGGGTCACGGTAGCCCAGCAGCTGGCTGAAAAACCGAGGATTATCGCCAGTGAAACAGGGACATCCATGATCAGATGGCCTTGACGCAAGCTGTACCATGCAGCTCGAAAGAAAGGATAGGCCGAGAACAAAACCACCGGCAGGGCAATAATAAAGCTGACCCATCGCAGGAAATTTTGCCACTCGGGCTCCATCCCCTGAAAAGCGCCCGCGTAAAGACCAATGGCGACCATTCCCGCCTGCATCATCCCCAGCCCGGCAATACCCAGGCGTTGCAGAAAGCGGCGATTTTCATGATCTCGCAACTGGCGTATGGCCTCGTCACTGACGGGACGAGGGTCGTAGCCGATTTGCTGTAGCTCTTCCAATAAGTCACTGAGTTTCAGTGATTCGGGATTCCAGGTGATGAGTGCTCGATGACTGGTGACATTAACCCGCACATCAACCACCCCCGGCAATTTACTCAGGTGATTCTCGATCAGCCAGGCACAGGCTGTACAGGTAATGCCCCCTATCAACAGGCGAATCTGCCGGTGGTCATCGACAGTCTCCACGTAATCCGCTTGCACCTCAGGCAAATCATAAACTGCCAGCGAGGCCTGGTCTGGAGTTTCCGGACGATTAGCGCTCTTCGTACGATACCGGTAAAAGCGGGCCAATCCACCATCACAGATAGCCGTGGCAACGGCCAGGCAGCCCGGACAACACATAGCCCTTGGCTCCCCCTGTATCTCCAAGGTCCAATCAGTACCGGCAGGGACTGGCAATCCACAGTGATAACAGGATTGTGGCGTCATTCCGCCCTCAGGATAATCTGATCTGCAGTTGCAAAATCCAGCTCGCCGACTAACCGCCAATCCCTGTCGGGTTCAGGTAGTACTCGCAGATAGTAACGGGATAGCAATGGTTGATTGAGGTCGGTGCGGTAGTGGCCGCCGGTGATCTCGGTCAGCAACATCTCGCGATCACGTTTTGAGTCTGTTGGATGAAACAACAACAGTACAAGCTGCTCTGGTAGTGGATGGAGCGTATCAATAGTGACAAACAACTCACCACTGGTGGCATCCAGACGCAACTCGGCAGAGAGCCCCAACGCTTCGGCACGCCGATCCTGCTCCAGCACCTGATTGATGGCAAGGCCGTCGCGATAATAATTATCCACCACCAGACTATCGGCCCCGGAAAATGCAATATAGACAGTCACCAGACTGGCGATTACCACGCTACCTGGCAGCGCTATTAGAAACCATGGCCAGAATTGACGATACCAGGGGGGAGTATTGCTGTCGGTTGAAAGTGGCAAGGCTGTGTCCTCAGACGCTGACTATGGGCGGAAATACTCTGTCGGAAAATGTTGCAGAAACAACTAGCGCTGCAAACGCGGGCCAATAAAGCGGCTTTCCTGACGTGCATGAATAACTTCACTATCAATCGCCTCAACAACGAAGATAACATCCGTGTTGGGAACATCCATCAAACCTGGATCAAGCTCGATTCTGACAGGCATACTCAACACCTCTCCTTCCCTGACACTGACCACATCCTTGCCGAGGTAGTTAAACGGGTAGTCGCCAGTCACCTCAATGCTGTAGTTGTGGTCATGCGTATCCATATTGTTGATTTTCAGAGTATAGATATTCTCAACCAAACCCCGGGTAGTTTCACGATAGAGAATATTTCGATCACGAATGACATCCACACCCAATGGAACACGCGTCACAATGGTGTAGCTGAAGGCTGACACCATTAGAGCCAGCGCGACGGCATAGCCGATAAAACGGGGCCGAAGAATACTGGTCTTACCGTATTCCATGGCGTGTTCCGTGGTAAAGCGAATCAGACCCGGTTCGTAACCCATTTTGTCCATGACGGTGTTACAGGCATCAATACAAAGACCGCAGTCTATACACTCGTATTGAAGCCCATCGCGAATATCAATTCCCGTGGGGCATACCTGAACACATAATGAACAATCTACACAGTCACCCTTGCCTGCTGCCCGGTAGTCCTCGTCTTTCCGTCGAGCACCGCGTGGCTCGCCCCGCTTCTCATCATAGGAAACCACCAGAGTATCCTGATCAAACATGACCGACTGAAAGCGGGCGTAAGGGCACATGTATTTACATACCTGCTCCCGGAGAAAGCCCGCATTCATGTAGGTCATCACTGAGAAAAAAAACGTCCAGAAGACAGCTGCCGGATGTGCCGAGAAGGTAAAGAGTTCGGGAACCAGTTGTCGGATCGGGTTAAAATAACCCACAAACGTCAACCCGGTAACAAATGCCACCAACCCCCACAACAACAACTTACTGCCCCGACGCAGGATTTTCTGGGTATGCCAGGGCGCTCTGTCCAATTTGATGCGCTGGTTGCGGTCACCCTCACACCAGTCTTCAATGTACATGAAGATCATGGTCCAGACGGTCTGGGGGCAGGAAAATCCACACCACACCCGACCTACCAGAACCGTTACAGTGAACAGGGCAAAGGCTGAGATAATCAGCGCCCAGGCCAACAACATGAAGTCCTGTGGCCAGAAAGTGATCCAGAAAATATGGAATTGCCGGGCCGGCAGGTCAAACCAGATGGCCTGGCGGCCATCCAGATTTATCCAGGGAAGCAGAAAATAGGCACTGAGCATCGGCAGCCATGTCCAGCGCTGCAGGTTTCGATAAAATCCAGGAAGCTGACGGGTCTGAATTTTTTCTCTCGTTTCATAGAGATCAAGAACCCGGATAACTTCCTCTGAGGACCGGTTGCCGGCTTTTTTTTCCGGCTCTTGTTCACCCGTCATTTAATTTTGACACTCCCGTTAGGCAAAATCCTCAAACGTTATTGGTTTTTGGATAAGCTGTACACATACGCTGTCAACAGATGTATTTTTTCTGCCTTTAGCTTGTCGGCCTGAGCAGGCATGTTACCGTTTCGACCATTGCGAATAGTATGACGAACCAGCGTAGGGGAACCACCATACAACCAGATGCCATCGGTCAGGTTGGGCGCTCCCAGCATCTTGTTGCCAGTACCGTCTGCACCATGACAGGCTGCGCAGTAGGTGGCGAATAACTGGCCACCGGCTTCGGCTTTTTTGGCATCATGCTCGCGACCGCTGAGTTTGAAGACATACTCGGCGACATTGTCCACACCATCCTCGCCCAGAGCCCCCCCCAGGGCCGGCATGGCACCCTGCCGCCCATTGACCAGCGTCGTCTTGATATCTTCCGCACTGCCGCCATAGAGCCAGTCACTGTCAGCCAGGTTGGGGAAGCCATAGCTGCCCCTGCCATCGGAGCCATGACAGACCGCACAGTTATTATTGAACAGACGGCGACTCATTTTCATGGCTTCGGGATTGGCAATCAACTCCTCAACCGGCGTTTCACTATACTGCTCATAGAGTGGCGCATACTTCGCCTCTGCCTCGGCCACCTCCTCTTCCCACTGGCCCACCTGTGTCCAGCCGAGTACACCACCAAAATTACCCAGCCCTGGATACAGCACCAGATAAATGACCCCGAATACGACGGTGCCCACGAACATCTTGAACCACCAGCCTGGTAGAGGATTGTCATACTCCTCGATACCGTCGTAAACATGGCCTGTTTTTGGGGACTCGCCCTCTTTGGTGTCATCGGAAACTTCAACCTTGCGATTGGCGAACAACAGCCATGTACAGCCCGCAATGGTGATTGCGGTAAATACGATAATCCAGATACTCCAGAAGGTATTCATGTCAGCTCATGCCTCTACTTATCTTCATCCTGAGAAGATTTGGTGTCATCAACTTTGGTGTCATCAACAAAGGGTAGTTGTGCCGCCTCATCAAAATCTTTTTTCTTGCGGCCACTGTAAGCCCACCAACAGACCCCGAGAAAAGCGATCATGGTGAGTATGGTGCCGATACCTTGTAATGTGCCCTGATCCATTAGCGTTTCTGCGTCAAAAGTGTGCCCAGTTGCTGGAGGTATACCACCAGCGCATCAATTTCCTTTACCTCACCGTTGGCAAAAGGTGCAGCGGCATTGGCGATATCCTCATCTGAATAGGGTACGCCAACTGTTTTCAATGCCTTCATTTTGGCCGCAGTATCTTTACCAGTTAGCGTATTTTCAAACAGCCAGGGGAATGCCGGCATGTTTGACTCAGGTACCACATCCCTTGGGTTATAGAGGTGGGCCCGCTGCCAGTCATCACTATAGCGGCCACCAACCCGCGCCAAATCGGGACCAGTGCGTTTGGAGCCCCAGAGGAAAGGATGCTCGTAAACATGCTCACCCGCGACAGAATAGTGACCATAACGTTCGGTTTCAGCACGCAACGGCCTGACCATCTGCGTGTGGCACACATGGCAGCCTTCACGGATGTAAATATCTCGACCTTCCAATGCCAATGGCCCCAGCGGTTCAAGGCCTTCAACAGGCTGCGTTGTTTGATTTTGCCAGAACAGCGGAATAATCTGGGTTAGACCACCAAAGCTGATGGCAACCACGATCAGCACAATCATCAGCCCGATATTTTTTTCAACAATCTCATGTTTCACTGTTGTTCTCCTATCAGACTGTACGGGGTTCGGCAGCAGTCACTTCCTGCCGCTGAACATCCCCACGAATGGTTCGCCAGACGTTGTAGGCCATCACCAGCATACCGGCAAAGAAAATCACACCACCCAATAAGCGCACGTAATAACCCGGGTAACTCGCCTCAATTGATTCAACGAAGCTGTATGTCAGGGTCCCATCGGTGTTGAAAGCACGCCACATCAGGCCCTGAGCGATCCCGTTAACCCACATGGAGGCAATGTAAAGGACAGTGCCAATGGTTGACATCCAGAAGTGCAGGTTGATCAGTTTTACACTGTACATCTGGGCGCGTTGATACAGCACTGGAATCAGGTGATAGAGCATGCCAATCGAAATCATGGCCACCCAACCAAGGGCACCGGAGTGAACATGACCAATCGTCCAGTCAGTATTGTGAGACAGTGCATTTACTGTCTTGATCGACATCATTGGACCTTCAAAGGTCGACATGCCGTAGAAGGACAGTGACACCACCAGAAAGCGCAGGGTCGGATCGTAACGGAGTTTATGCCAGGCACCGGACAGGGTCATCATGCCGTTGATCATGCCACCCCAGGAGGGAGCGAGCAGAATCAGAGACATCACCATTCCCAGGCTCTGAACCCAGTCTGGCAAGGCCGAGTAATGGAGGTGGTGAGGACCTGCCCAAATGTAGACAGCAATCAACGCCCAGAAATGCACGATTGAGAGACGATAGGAATATATCGGCCGACCCGCCTGCTTGGGCACAAAGTAGTACATCATGCCCAGGAAGCCCGCCGTCAGGAAAAACCCTACTGCATTATGGCCGTACCACCATTGCACCATCGCATCGATTGTACCGGCGTAGGCCGAATAGGATTTGAACGCTGTGACCGGGATGGCAGCACTGTTGCCGAGGTGTAACACGGCAATCGTGATGATAAAGGCCCCAAAGAACCAGTTGGCCACGTAGATGTGCTTGGTGCGACGTTTCATGATGGTGCCGAAAAACACCACCGCGAACGATACCCAGACCAAGGTGATCAGGATATCGATCGGCCATTCCAGCTCCGCGTACTCTTTCGAGGTGGTCAGCCCCAGAGGCAGTGTAATCGCGGCGGCGACAATCACCGCCTGCCAGCCCCAGAAGGTAAACCCTATCAGCCAACCGCCAAACAGTCTTGCCTGACAGGTTCGCTGCACCACATGGTAGGCGGCGGCAAACAGTGCGCTACCACCGAAGGCAAAAATAACCGCATTGGTATGGAGCGGACGAAGTCGCCCAAAGTGAAGCCATGGCTGGTTAAAGTTAAGGCCTGGCCAGATCAGCTCAGCGGCGATAAACACCCCCACCAGCATCCCGACGATCCCCCAGACCACAGTCATGATGGCAAACTGTTTGACCACCCTGATATTGTATTCCGGCTGGCCACCGGTGCTTGCGACATTGCTACTCATTGCATTTTCTCGTCATTAATCCATTCTTTGGAACCCATGAGAGTAGCCTTCAAATCCCTAAACTACTCCCTGCGTATTATTCCCTAAACCCACCTACACTGATATTGATTTGCATCAACTCGAACAGGTGGCAATCAGGAATCCATCTTGCGATTCTTGTTGGCGGCAATCCGCAAACGCAATGCATTCAGCTTGATGAAACCTTCCGCATCCTTCTGATCATAGGCCCCCGCGTCATCTTCGAAGGTGGCAATTTTCTCATCAAAAAGACTGTCATCAGACTGACGACCCACCACAGTGACGTTACCCTTATAAAGCTTTACACGCACCTTGCCGTTTACCACGTGTTGCGTTTCATCAATCATCACCTGCAACATCTTGCGTTCCGGGGACCACCAGTAGCCGTTGTAAATCGTCTCGGCATATTTGGGCATTAATGCATCTTTCAAATGCGCCACTTCACGATCCAGTGTGAGTGATTCGATGGCCCGATGCGCCCGCAACATAATAGTCCCGCCCGGTGTTTCATAGCAGCCACGTGATTTCATGCCCACGTAGCGGTTCTCAACCAAGTCTAGTCGACCAATCCCATTGTCGCCGCCCAATTTATTGAGGTGAGCAAGTACTGTAGCCGGTGTCATGGGTTGATCATCAATTGCAACGATATCGCCTTTTTCATAGGTGAGCTCGACATAGGTAGGCTGGTCAGGTGCGTTCTCGGGAGAGACACTCCAGCGCCACATATCCTCTTCAGGCTCCCACCAGGGATCTTCAAGATTACCCCCCTCATAGGAGATATGCAGCAAATTGGCATCCATTGAATAAGGGGATTTTTTCTTCTTGGTAGAAAAATCTACCGGAATATCGTGCTGCTCACAGTAGCCCATCAGTTTTTCTCGGGATGTCAGATCCCACTCCCGCCAGGGAGCGATCACTTTGATGCCCGGCTTCAGGGCATAAGCACCCAGCTCAAAACGCACCTGGTCATTTCCCTTACCGGTCGCACCGTGAGAAATCGCATCTGCTCCGGTTTCGTTGGCAATTTCAATCAGTCGTTTGGCAATCAGTGGCCGGGCAATAGACGTCCCGAGCAGGTATTCCCCTTCGTAGATGGTGTTGGCACGAAACATCGGGAACACATAGTCACGAACATACTCCTCGCGAAGATCGTCCACATAGATTTCTTTCACGCCCAGCGCCGCCGCTTTGGCTCGGGCCGGTTCCACCTCTTCTCCCTGACCGATATCCGCAGTAAACGTGACGACTTCGCAGCGATAGGTTTCCTGTAGCCACTTGACAATAACCGAGGTATCCAGCCCCCCCGAGTAGGCTAAAACAACTTTTTTAATGTCGGACACGACATGACTCCTGATTGGTATTTTGTGGGATAAAAGTGAGCACTATTCTAATCGTTAAGTGGAGAGTTTCACAGTGAACAGGGCGGGCTCTGCCGAATCGCCCTGATCCTGACTCGAAATGTTTAATCCGGAGAATGACATAGGACACTCCACGTTTCTTCTGTTAAGCCAGCAACGATTCCGGTAGCATTGATCAATCAAATGACCACCTGTAGCAACCAACTTGACCATGACTCAATTAACCATCACCCGCCCAGATGATTGGCACCTGCACTTGCGCGACGGCGAATTGCTTGCCTACACCGTGCCCGATGCTGCACGCTATTTTGGCCGCGCCATCATCATGCCCAACCTGCTACCACCGGTGCTCAATACCGCTCAAGCGCTTGCTTACCGGGAGCGGATTCTGGCTCATCGTCCAGCCGACAGCCAGTGGAAGCCGTTAATGGTGCTGTATTTGACGGACAACACTGACCCGGCGGAAATAGAACGTGCCGCAGCGTCGGGGCATGTGGTCGCCTGCAAGTATTACCCGGCCGGCGCGACCACCAACTCGGACTCAGGCGTCACCCAACTGGACAACATCTATCCCGTCCTGGCGTGTATGGAAAAAATCGGCATGCCACTGCTGCTGCACGGTGAGGTCACGGATACTGAAGTCGATATTTTTGATCGGGAAGCGGTGTTTATCGACAGGCACCTCGGCAAGCTCATCGACAACTTTCCGGCACTGAAAATTGTGCTGGAACACATCACTACCCGCGAAGGCGCCCAGTTCGTGGCAGAGGCATCAGCCAATATAGCTGCCACCATCACTCCCCAACATCTGCTGTTCAACCGCAACCAGATGTTGGCGGGCGGTATCCGCCCCCATTACTATTGCCTCCCCATACTGAAACGGCAACACCACCAACAGGCATTGATTGCAGCCGCCACCAGTGGCAACCCCTGTTTTTTTCTGGGCACTGACTCTGCGCCCCACAATACCCATCGCAAGGAAACCGCCTGTGGCTGCGCCGGATGTTACTCCAACCATGCCGCGCTCGAATTCTACGCGGAAGCCTTTGATCATGCCGGTGCGCTGGACAAGCTCGAAGGGTTTGCCAGTTTTTTTGGCGCAGACTTCTATGGCATGCCCCGCAATACTGACACGATCACGCTGCAGCTTTCACCGTGGCAAAGTCCGACCAACCTGCCCTTTGGCAGTGATACCCTCACACCATTAGGTGCTGGAGAAACCAGGCAATGGAGCGTCAGCTAATTATGCACCCGCCTATCTCGGATCGTTTCAGAGGCTTTCTCCCCGTGGTCATCGACGTGGAGACCGGCGGCTTTAACGCCGCTACCGACGCTTTACTGGAAATGGCCGCTGTCACACTCGCCATGGATGAAGATGGCATCCTCATGCCCAGCGAGATTATCTATCATGCGGTGATCCCGTTTGAAGGGGCCAACGTCGAGCAGGCGGCTCTGAACTTCACCGGTATCGACATCAACGACCCCTACCGGATGGCGCTGGAAGAAAATGAGGCCTTGAGAGCCCTGTTTCAGCCTATTCGCAATGCAGTAAAGGACGCACACTGCAGCCGCGCTGTCATGGTGGCACACAACGCGCATTTTGACCTTGGATTTGTCAACGCAGCTGTTGAAAGAAATGGCATTAAACGCAACCCCTTCCACCCGTTTTCCTGCTTTGACACGGCCACACTGGCTGGGCTTGCCTATGGACAGACCGTACTGGCCAGAGCCTGTGAAGCAGCAGAAATAGAATTCAGCAACGACAAAGCACACTCCGCAGCCTATGACGCTGAAAAGACGGCAGAATTGTTCTGTGGTATCGTCAACCGCTGGAAAGATCTCGGCGGTTGGCATAAGTAACCCAGGCAAATGGAATACATAGAACGTCATCAGTCGAAACCATCACAAACATTACCAAGGAACAGACATTATGAGCGACAAGATAAGCGGTAAGGCCAAGGCAATTATCGCGCACATTACCCTGATCGGCTGGATTGTTGC
>DDNV01000037.1:0-1619 GCA_002341315.1 Cellvibrionales bacterium UBA2511 | reverse complement strand
CCGGATTGTTGCATTGGTACTCAACATGCAGAAACGCGACAGTTATGCATCCTTCTATATTCGTCAGTACCTCGGCATCATGATTTGCGGGTTTGTCGGCAACATGGTGTTCAGCATGATTCACAACTCACTGGTCATGATCTGGGCAATACTGGTGCTAGTGGCCTGGATAATCAGTCTTGTCGGTGCCATCACCGACAAGGAAACCGAGATACCCTATGTAGGCAGCTACTTTCAGGACTGGTTCAAGGGGCTTTAGGCTTTAGGAAAGATAGAACCCCGGGCACAGGTCGCCACGGGGTTGAAGGGGCATTGATTACAACTGCCCGCTCCACACCTAATACTGGGAAACCGGCAACCTTACTACCAGGCCATCCAACTCAGCCGTAACCTTGATCTGACAGCTCAGACGGCTGGTTGGCTCCGGGGCCGGGACCATCTCAAGCATCAACTGCTCACTGCCTTCGGGCGGGCCTACTTTATCAAACCAGTCCTCGTCGACATAACAATGGCAGGTCGCACAACTGCACACACCGCCACACTCGCCAAGAATGCCATCAATCATATTATCGACAGCACCCTGCATAACAGATTGCCCCACCGGCACCTCAGCCTCGTACTCTGCACCATTCGCCTCGACGTAATGAATCAACGGCATATAACAACCTCTATTTATCTATTGCGGCCAATCAGCTCAGCCAGTTTTTAGGATCAATGGTTTCATCAGCCAGCGCGACAGGATCCACAGCAAGTCCTCTGGCCAACAGTTGCCTGGCAACCATAAACTCTTTTGGTCGGTTGATACAATCTGCCGCCAGCAGTCGACCACCACGGAGATACCAGGCAACAAAGCCTCTCTGTCGATCCTTGCCGCCCCGCAGGACCACCTGATCGTAACCTTCACTCAGACCGGCGATCTGCAACTTCAAATCGTATTGATCGGACCAGAACCAGGGATAACTCTGGTACGGAACAGGTCGATCACAGAGTGTCCCCGCCGCTGTTTTTGCCTGTTCGACCGCATTGGGAACGGACTCCAGACGCACACGGCGTCCCAACAGCTCATTCGGGTGATTGGTGCAATCGCCCGCGGCAACAATGTCCGGATCGGATGTCCGGGCGAACTCGTCGACCAGAATACCATTGTCTGTCGCCAGCCCGCAGGCTTCAGCCAACTCCACATTGGGTATAACACCTACACCGATAATGATCAGGTCCGCAGGAAAACGGCTGCCATCGGCACAGACCACCACCCTGATTCCATCTCCATTTTCTATGGACAGCACCTCGACACCCGTGTGGATATCCACACCCTCCTCACGATGTACCCCGGCATAAAAAGCGGATACCTCCGACGCACAGACTCTGGAAAGGACACGTGCCTCTAATTCAAGCAACGTCACGGCCATTCCCAGACCGCGCAATACCGCAGCGGCTTCCAGACCAATATAACCGCCGCCGATTATGACCGCGCTTTTACCCGGTGAGATATTGACGCGAATGCCGTCCACATCAGCAAGCGTTCGCAGGTAAAAGACCCCGGGGCTCTCAACCCCGGGGATACTCGCGTGCCGGGCACGCGCTCCGGTGCACAGAGCCAGCTTGTCATAACTCAATTG
>DDNV01000078.1:19099-25131 GCA_002341315.1 Cellvibrionales bacterium UBA2511 | reverse complement strand
CGCTGGCTTTCGGTATGCTGTCTGGCAAATACCTGCAGGGCCAGCGGCCCGCCAATGGTCGGCTGACACTGTTTGAACGGTTTCAGCGCTACAATCACCCCACAGCCTTTCAAGCGACCGAACGCTATGTGGCATTGGCCAGACAGTATGATATTTCACCGGTACACTTGGCACTGGGCTTCGTTCACCGGCAACCGTTTGTTGCCTCAACCATTATTGGTGCCACTACCCTGTCACAGCTGCAGGAAAACATCGACAGTCTCACCACACCCATGAGCGAAGCACTGCTGGCGGATATTGATCTGATTCATCGGGATATCAGCAATCCCGCCCCCTGAGAGGCAGACATTGGACATACGTGTTCTCGACAGCATTGACCAGTGTGACGCCCGGGACTGGGATACGCTGTTCGACAGTGACTACCCTTTTTTACAGCACCGCTTTCTCTCTCTGCTGGAACACTCTGGCAGCGCCTGTACCCAGACGGGCTGGCACCCACAACACCTGTTGCTGAGCCAGGACGAGGTCACCGTTGCCGCACTTCCGCTCTACCGTAAAACACACTCGCGGGGCGAATACGTATTCGATTGGGCCTGGGCGGAGGCCTACCACGGGCGCCGCCTCGACTATTACCCGAAGCTGCTCAGCGCGGTGCCATTCACGCCGGCGTGCGGGCCGCGCCTCGGACTGTTGCCCGGTATCAGTCTGAGCGATATCAGCCCAATACTGCTGACGGCGATCCAGCAACTGGCGGGGCAGCAGGGCGCCACCGGCTGGCATTTGCTGTTTCCCCAGGCGACATTGTCGGACGCGCTGCAAACGGCTGGGGGAATGCTGCGCAGCGGCGTACAGTATCTCTGGAAAAACCGAGATTATCGTGATTTCACCGATTTTACCGGCACGTTCTCCTCAAGAAAGCGCAAGAACATCAACCGGGAGCGACACTCCCTCAGGCGTGCAGGCCTACTTGTCGAACGACTCACCGGTGCGCAGATCAGTGCCGACTGGTGGGAATTCTTCTTCGTGCTCTATCACCGCACCTACCTCAAGCACAGCGGCAACAGCGGCTATCTGACCCAGGCCTTCTTCCAGCAACTGGGTCAAACCATGTTCGATCAGGTGATGATGGTCGTCGCTATGGAGGGGGACGAAAAAGTCGCCGCCGCCCTGTTCTTCCACGATCAGAAAAACCTCTATGGTCGTTACTGGGGATGCACTCGCGAGTATGACTTCCTGCATTTTGAACTTTGCTACTATCAGGGTATCGAATTTGCCATTGAGCGCGGATTGGGCACGTTCGATGCCGGGGCCCAGGGTGAGCACAAAATCAAACGGGGTTTCGAACCCACTGAAAATTGTTCTGTCCACTGGATCAGGCATCCCGACTTTGCCTATGCCATTGATCGGTTTCTGAAGGAAGAGCGTCAATACGTACTTAACTATATTCAGGAAGCCCGGCGACAGTTACCATATAAATCCGCAGACCAATAAACTCGCCCTGCTTCCCCGTGGAGGACTCTATTCGTGAAAACCCCTGTCTGGTTACTGGTCTTCAGTCTGCTGTTACTACCCGCTGCCAGTCAGGCATCCAGCAAACTGGAAATCGACCTGTTTGTGCAGGAAACCCTGGCCGATTTTTACAAACAATCCTCTGCGGGACGCGAACTGGCCTCCCGCGCCAAAGGCATGTTAATTTTCCCGAAAATCTACAAGGCCGGTTTCTGGGTCGGCGGGGAATATGGTGAAGGCGCTTTGCGAATTAGCGGCAATACCGTGGGATATTACAACATTGCCTCGGCATCACTGGGGCTGCAACTGGGCGTTCAGAAAAAATCCCAGGTCATCCTTTTCATGACCGATGACGCCTTACGAAAATTTCGCAGCAGTCAGGGCTGGGAAGCCGGTGTTGACGGCAGCGTCGCCATTGCCAACTTCGGTGCCGGGGAAGAAATTGATACTAAAACGTTCCAGCAACCGATTATCGGCTTCGTCTTCTCCAACAAGGGATTGATGTACAACCTGACCATCGAAGGGGCGAAAATAACACCCATTCAGCCCCGTTGATTCGGAATCTTCCGACGCCTACCTCCGCTGCCAGACCAGCAGACGGTTATTTGCCGGCATGGCATGATCGTCCAGCAATGTCAGCCCGGCCTCATCGGCCAAACCATTAATCGCTTCGAAATCACGGATTCCCCGGTATGGGGCATTCTGCTTTAGCATCTGATCAAAGCGGGCATTGCTGTCACTGGTAAATTCACCGCCATAGTTAAAAGGCCCGTAAATCACCACATGTGCACCCGGCTGCAGCAGCTTTTCCAGCCCGGCAAACAGCCCAATCACCGATTGCCAGGACATGATGTGGCAGGTGTTGGCGGTAAAGACCGCATCGGCACCAGTCACCGGCCAGGGTTGCTGATCTACGTCCAACACCAGCGGACGGCGCAGGTTTTCGGCTGGATGCTCATCAATCCAGCTGTTGATAGCCTCGTGGTTCACTGCCAGGTCGGAGGTTTGCCAGATCAAGTGAGGCAATTGGGGGGCAAAGTACACAGCGTGCTGACCGGTGCCACTACCCAGCTCAAGTACGTGACGAGAAGATGCCAGCACCGCCTGTAGCACCTGAAAAATCGGCTGCCGGTTATTTTCGCAGGCCTGAGAAAAAGGTTTCGCCATCATCCCTCCTGCTCCGCCACGTCCCGAGTGAAAACCCATTCCCGCGCCGAGGACATCGCGGACTGAAACGCATAGCCACCGAGATCAAATGCCTTGATGCCCTCGGGGTCATCAATACGCTGTTGAATCAGGTAGCGGCTCATCAGCCCACGGGCTTTTTTGGCGTAAAAACTGATAATTTTGTATTTGCCGTTTTTCCAGTCCTTGAATACCGGCGTGACGATGTCGGCATTCAGCAACCTGGGTTGCACAGCCCTGAAATATTCGTTGGAGGCCAGATTCAGCAACACTGGTCGCGACATCGCCGCCAGTTCAGCATTCAAGCCATCGGTAATTTTTCTGCCCCAGAACTGATAGAGGTCGGCACCGCGCGGATTGGTCAGACGGGTTCCCATTTCCAGCCGGTAGGGTTGCATCAGATCCAGTGGCCGCAACAGACCGTAGAGCCCCGACAAAATCCGCAGATGCTGCTGCGCCCACTGCAGGTCGGTCTCCGAAAGACTCTCGGCCGCCAGTCCGGTGTAAACATCCCCCTTGAAGGCCAGCAGCGCCTGTTTTGCATTGCTGGTCGTGAATGTCGGCTGCCAGTTGAGATAGCGGCCAAAGTTCAGATCACCCAGCTTGGCACTGATTCCCATCAACTCCGACACCTGTGGTGGCGAAAGCTGCCGCAACTCGTCGATCAGCGCCGTTGAATCTTCCAGATAGGCGGGCATCGTATAGTCCGCTGTGGTCGAGGGCGTTTCATAATCCAGGGTCTTGGCGGGGGAAATAACAGTCAGCATGGTTTATCCAATGTATGAAATCATTACAGGTTACCATGGTCTATTATACTGCGTTGATCGCAATCTGTTCGTCAGGAGAATTCATGTCCCGGGTCGTCCCACTGTTCTTTTCCACGCTATTGATACTGGTGTCACTCAGCGGCTGTTCGGTCAACCCCGTCACTGGCAAAAGCGAGTTCTCGTTGATGTCGGCAGAGCAGGAAGTGGCGATAGGTGCCAGCAACTATGCCCCGTCCCAGCAATCCCAGGGAGGCCGCTACATCATTGATCCGGAAGTACAGGCCTATGTCAGCGGTGTGGGGAAAAAACTGGCCGCCGTCAGTGATCGTCCCGACCTGCCCTACGAATTTGTGGTACTGAACAACTCGGTGCCCAATGCCTGGGCCTTGCCCGGTGGCAAGATCGCCATCAATCGCGGACTGCTCGTGCAGCTGGAGGATGAATCCCAACTGGCCGCCGTGCTGGCCCACGAAATTGTCCACGCCGCCGCCCGGCACAGCGCCGCACAGATGACCCGTGGCACCCTGCTGAGTATCGGTGCCGCCGCTGTCGGTGTAGCCGGGTCAAACTATGGTCTCGGCGAAATGGGCTCACAAGTGGCACAGATGGGCGCGGCTGCCTGGATGGCCAAGTACGGCCGCAGTGCCGAACTGGAATCCGACGCCTACGGTATGGAATACATGGCCCGCGCCGGATACGACCCCAGTGGGGCCGTAAAACTGCAGGAGACCTTCGTCAAACTGAGCGAAGGTCGTCAACAGGACTTCCTCAGCGGCCTGTTCGCCAGCCACCCCCCTTCACAGGAGCGGGTAGATGCCAACCGCATCAAGGCCGCAACACTTCCCAAAGGCGTCATCAATCGCGACCTCTACCAACGCAAAATTGCCCAGCTCAAACGCGACGAACCCGCCTACAAGGCCCAGGAAGCGGCGATGAAAGCGCTCAGTGCCGATAACCCGAAAGCCGCTCTCAGTGAACTGGACAAAGCCATTGCCATTCAACCCAATGACGGCTATTTCTGGGAATTGCGCGGCCATGCCTGGGCCATGCAGGAAAACATGAGCAATGCCGAACAGGCTTTTACCACTGCCATCGGTAAAAACCCCGACTATTTCAGCCACCATCTGTCTCGGGGCCTGCTGCGCTTTGAGGAGGGCAAAAAAACCGCTGCCCGCAGTGATCTGGAAAAGAGTTATCAACTGCTGCCAACACCCTATGCCGGATACTATCTAGGTGAAATAGCACTGGAAAACGGCGACCAGAAAAACGCCATTAATTATTTTCAGTCCGCTGCCCAGGGTGGCGGTGAAATGGCCAAAAAAGCCCAGGCGCGGCTGGCGGTACTGGAACTGGCCACCGCTCCCCACAAATACATCACCAGCCAGTTGTCCCTGACGGACGATGGCTATATTCGTGTCACCGTTAAAAACAACAGTCCGGTCACTGTCACCAATGTGACGTTACAGGTTACCGAAATGGTCAACGCTTTTCTTGCCGGCAGCAGCTCCACCATGAACGGGCCGAGACAATTATCGCCGGGCCAGCAGGTGTCCATGAAAACCAGTATAGGCCCGTTCACGGATGGCAACGACGCCGCCCGCTACCGCATTCAGGTCTCGTCTGTTGAGGTGGCCGAATAAACCGATACTGGCGCGCTAAAACCCCGGGATCAATGCCTCCACCAGAAATACCAGGGTGGAGGACAGCATCATACGCTTCGGATTGGGGCCGACCCGCACAACCCAGATCACGGCAACAACTGACGCCAGCACAAAAGGGAGGGTTGATGCCAACCCTCTCGACCCCAGCCCAAAGGCCAGCGCTAACAACCCCAGCGTGGTTGCCAGCAGCACTGCTGAAACGTGATAGGTGACTGTGGCACCGTGACGCACCGCAAAGCACTGTTTGCCCGCCTGCCGATCTGTTTCGATCTGCGGCGGCTGGTGGGAAAACAGCAACGCCGTGGCAAAGGCCGCAAACGCGCCCATCCCCAACAGTGAGCTCCAGCCAAACGACTGTTCCGCAACAAACCACAGGCCACCAAACACGCCGGGGCCATAGCAGAGCGCTGTGGTCCACTCCCCGGCGGCGGTGTAGGAAAGCGGACGCTGCCCGGCGTTATACAATACCCCCAGCACTGCAAGAGGCAGGGCAAAAACCAGAATCCACAACTGCTGGACAAGCAGCAACACCAGCAGCCCCAGAGCACCCCCGGCTGTCAGACTGATCAGACCGTGATAAAAAGTGGTGCGGACACTGCCGTCGTGGATACGCACCCAGGAATCGTACTTGAAAGTGTCGGCGCCCAACTGCCAGTCCTTGGCATCATTGAGCAGGTTGATACCGTGTTGCAGCAGCACTACAGACAGGGTCGCCAAACCTAGCGCACTGTGACTGAGCGGCTTTTCCGCCAGCAGCCAGACCGCAACGCCGGGCAGTATCGATACCAGATAGACGGCAGGGTTGAGCGCCTGCCACCATCTGACCGAAGAGAATTGCTCTACACGCTCAACGTTCAAACAGGCTGTCAGGCCATCGCCCGGGCTTGTGGTGAACGGAAATTATCCAGAG
>DDNV01000078.1:1337-18950 GCA_002341315.1 Cellvibrionales bacterium UBA2511 | reverse complement strand
GCCTGAAACCAGTGGGCGTGCTGGCGCTCGGAATCAATCACCTGTTGGTAAACCGCTGCGGTGTCGGCGTCGTTCGCCGCCAGCGCCTGATCACGAAAACGGGGATAGATATCCTGGTATTCCCGCTCTTCCACCCGAATCGCCACCTGCAATGCTTTTTCCACCACCCCGTCGGGATTCAGGGCAATCAACTCGTCGCAATTGGCACGAATACTTTCCAGAGCGTCGATAGCGCGCTCCGTATCTTCACCCTGTTGAGGCACACCGATATCGCTGTACAGCCCCCGCAACCAGACCGCGTGCAGTTTCTCCTCACCGGCCACCTTGCGGAACAGGGTCGCCAGCTCCGGATAACCGGCCTTGCCCGCCCAACGGGCAAACTCCGGGTACATCACCCGGTTTTCATACTCTTCCACATCCACAAACGATGCCGCCGTCCCGGCCATATCATCAGACTGGCAAGCAGCCGCAAAGCACCCGAAAATCATCTCTTCGCTAATCTCAGCCTTTTCCATTGCTTTTCTCCGTGAAAGTCGTTGGGTTATTAACAGGGTAACTGGAACAGCTACATTAACCTGTAACAGGGACTGGCAATACCTTTTGGATCATATTGTGGGTGGATGACCATTGAGAATCATCGCAACTAACGCTTCTACATTACAGCGCGACCCAATGGCAGCGTTAGCCAACAGCAGTAATACCCTCTATTTGTACAACACTCATGGCTTCCGAACGTTCGATAATTTTAACCATAGCGGATTGAATGGCCTCATCCTCCCGGGCATCGCTGACACTGGAAAAACGCTGTTCCTGTATTTCCGCACCCTCTTCCAGGCAGAACTTCACTGACACCCCATCCGCGCAACCAGCGGCCTTGCCAAAATATTCGATGGTAATTTCCGGATAGCCCTGACGGCTCATTTTGACGCGCTTGGCTATACGCTTTTTGGACTTTTCAAGATTCATAATATTGCCCTTCAGTGGAGAGGGAGTATAACGCCAGGCATTGAAGCCGATCATGAGGTTTCTAATCTGACTCCAAATCATCTGTATTAATAAGTGATTGCCATTGCTGCTTTGACTGGTTGACGTGTTAGCGCATCAGTCTTTCCGTCAGGAACTGGCTACAGGCTTTAACCCGGGCATTACTGCGCAAATCCCGATGGGTCAGCAGCCAAAGGTCTGACTGAAACTCCCGGTCGGGCGAACCCAGTAGCGGCAACCCATCGGCGACATCATCAGGCAACAATGCAATGCCGAGACCGGCTTTCACCAGGGCCGCCATGCCCATCAGCGTATTGGCGCGGGCTACGATACTGTCTGCCGAACAGTGCTTTTCCAGCCACTGCATAGGTTTGAGTCGCAATAAAGCACGCTCCGGGCCAATCACCGGCATGCCACTCAATGCCTTTGCCGTGAAAACCCCGGATTGGCCATGGGAGAACCTTTCCGAACCATATAGCCGCCAGGGCATTGTCATTAATTTTCGACCCACCAGATGCTCCGGAGGGTTATTGGTGGCACGCAGGGCGATATCGGCTTCCATCCGTGAAAGATTGAGATCGTCACTGTCAGCAAGGAGCTCTATCTCAATACCCGGGTAAAGTGCCCGGAACTCCGCAAGCAAGGGCGGCAGCTGGTAATAGGCAAAACCGTCGGGGCAAGTAATACGCACCTTGCCTTCCAGGGTTTGATCGCCGCCGAGAATCATTCGATCCACATCGTCAATGGCCTCGGCAACCTGTTCCACTCGCACCATCAACAGCTCACCGGCACCGGTCAACTGATAGCGGGCATCCCACCGCTCGAACAGACGCACGCCGAGTTTTTCCTCCAGCCCCTTGATTCGCCGGAATACCGTGGAGTGATTGACACCCAGTCGCTTGCGGGCACCCGTAAGGCTCCCGGTTTCCGCAACTGCCTGAAAATATCGCAGATCATCCCAACTATCCATAACGATGACTCACCCCGCTCGTTTTTGCATTTTTGCAAACATCGTTTGAGCATAATGAGAATTATATTTCATATTTGCAACAATCATACTGCACCTGAACCCATTCACTTACAGAGGATCGCAATATGAACAAGTACGCAAACCACGGCACCGCCCTGCTTCGCATCAGCCTTGGCATTATCTATATCGCCCACAGTTTGTACCTGAAACTGGTGGTATTCACCCTGCCCGGCACAGCCGCCTTCTTTGCAAGCCTCGGCTTGCCCGCTATAGCGGCCTATGCCACGTTTATCGTTGAGGCAATAGGCGGTATTGCATTGCTGCTGGGCTACCAGGCCCGCTGGGCGGCGTTGGCATTGATACCCGTCGCACTGGGGGCCACCTGGGCCCACAGCGGTGCGGGCTGGGTATTCAGCAATGCCGGTGGTGGCTGGGAATACCCGTTGTTTCTCGCCATCACCACGGCGGTCATTGCCCTACAGGGCAACGGTAGTCTGGCATTGCAACGCAATGCATGAGTCAACCCGTTAACCTGGAGCCATGCAGATGCACAAACACATCCGGGCAAACGAGCGGGGCAGCACGCTGCTGCCCTGGCTTCGAAGCTATCACAGTTTTTCATTCAACCGGTATTACGACCCCGCTCGGATGGGCTTTGGCCCCCTGCGGGTAGTTAATCAGGATTGGGTGGCCCCCGGTGGCGGCTTCTCCAGTCATAGTCACCGTGACGCTTTGATCATCAGCCTGGTCACGCACGGTGAGATGGTTCACCGGGACAACGCCGGTCATGAACGTTTACTTGGCACCGGAGACTATCAGTATATGAGTGCGGGTAGCGGCATCCGTCACAGCGAATTCAATGCCAGTGATACCGAGCCAATGGAATTTGTACAGATCTGGGTAACACCCCGCCACAAAAATACAGCACCTGCTTACCAGGTCCGGCATTTTGACGATGCGGCGACGCTGCAGCCAATTGCCGCCGGGGAGATGGATGTGGATACCAAGGTCTTTCTGCTGGATCAGGACATCCGCATCTGGCAACTGCAACTCAACGCCGGAGAACACATCCAGCAAAACCTGCCCGATCAATGGCAGCGCCGGGTGCAACTTGTCAGGGGTGAAATCACCCTGGAGAACACACGCCTGCGACCCGGTGACGCACTGGAATTCGGCCCAGACTTATACCCTAATCAGGTAACGACCTATCGGGCCAACAGCAACAGTCTGGCGCTGATCTTCGATATTCCCGCACACCACCAACAGAGGACAACCCCATGAATCCACTCGACCAAACTGCTCTGCAACAATTGTTTACCCATGCCCGCACCCACAGCAACTGGCAGGATCGCGGCATCGCCGCCGATACCCTGCGCCAGCTCTACGCGCTCGCCGCCATGGGTCCCACCAGCATGAATGCGCAACCGGGACGGTTTGTATTCCTCACCACCCCGGCGGCCAAACAGCAATTGCTACCGGCGCTGGCAGAGGGCAACCGCGACAAAACCCTGGCTGCACCAGTCACCGTTATCGTCGCCCACGACCCGGCCTTCTACCGTCACATGCCGGAACTCTTTCCGCATTTTGAGGGAGCTGAAAAAATGTTTGCCGACAATGAAGAGCTGGCCCAAAGCACCGCCTTCCGCAACGGCACCCTGCAGGGAGCCTGGCTGATCATGGCCGCCCGTGCACTGGGACTGGACTGCGGCCCAATGTCCGGTTTCGACAACGGCAAAACCGATGAGATTTTCTTTACTGAAAATGGCTGGAAGTCCAACTTCCTGATCAACCTCGGCTACGGCGATTCGCAAAAACTCCACCCCCGAGGCAAGCGGCTGGATTTTGAAGAGGCCTGCCTGCTGCTGTAGCATTGAGCCCGCAACAACCAACGCTGATGCACCGATGGGCACCAGCAATCTTCATTCAGAAAATCGAAGCATTATCGAGGCATGGAATAAAGCAATAAAGGGGTCGGCAACAATAAAGCAATAAAGGGGTCGGTGACTATCAATAAAGGGGTCGGTGACTATTGAGAATAATTTGCAGTTGTCACCGACCCCTTTTACGCTTCCTGTGACGACTCTACCCGAAACCTTACAGTAGAATTCATTGACACAACGGTCGATGGAATCTTCTTCGGCTCCACTATTTCCGCCCTCGCCAGTTCGGCCTCTAATTCAGCTTTACCAGGAAATGTGCCATCTGGCACGGAGCCTAACAACGTATCGAGCCTATCTGCATCAAGCGATGAGATTACAATTTTTGGTCTAGTGTTCATATTCACTCTCTTCGTTGCATAGAATTGTTTGCCCTGAGTTCCGCCCGGCGCCTCAAGAACCGGCACAGTTTACTGTGCCCAGTTGCCTGAGTTGTTAAAAGTTGACTGCATCGCTTTCTCGAATAAAGGGGGTCAAGAATAAAAGGGGTCGGAGTGAATAAATTTCAGCTTTCCTGCGTCCGGCGCCGAAGGCGCGTAGTTGATTGATTTGTTAGGTGCCATCACGTTTCTGAATTGCCTCTTTTGCCCTATCAGACACAAGCGAGTCATACATTGCCTCAACGTGTTTTGGTTGGCTAATCATTACCTCGGCAATTAGGTTAACTAGGGCAAAGAGCTTATTTGCCGTTTCTATATTGTCTTTCATGTCTAAGCTGCCAGGGTGAACAGCGTTGTTTCCAACGACCCGCACAACATCTAGCGCTTGCTGAATTTTTGGAGGCAGGCCTTCTTTTACTAATTCAGCAATATCACCGTTAATGTTTTTACCTTTCTTTCCAAGCTCAATACATATCTTTTGGACAGCTAAACGTAAGAGCGCAGCCGCACCTCTTGGAGAGTCGTTTAATATTCTTCTTGCTTCGTCAAAATCTGCCTTTATGTCATCACTTAGATCAGGGTTAGGCGTAATTCCCGGAAGCTTAATAGGAAACACCAGATTCTGGTCTACCCAGATTGCATACTTCTCACAATTGTCACACCGTGTGAGACCCATATTATGATCAGCGTTGACACCAACACCTTCAAAATTCATAGATGGAAAAGCCCAACGCTGCTTGGAGTATGCAGAGCAGTTTGGACAATGAAATGTTTTAACACTGAACTCTGGGGATCTGTATGGAAGTGGTTTATTAGTCATATGTTTCCTTGCACTTAACAGCTAACTATAAAGACTCGGGCACGGAATAAAGGGGTCGGTGACCCCTTTTACGCTTTTACGGAGTTGACGCTTTTGCTAGCGGATTACTCACGCTGCAACTCCGGCTTCAGTTCCACCAGCTTGTCCACAAGGATACCTATCTCATCCGCGACATCCCGGTATGACTTTCCCTGTTGTCCGAGATCATCCAGTGCCGACTTGATCAGGCTAACGCTGGGTTTCTTTATTTCGTAATCGGCTCGCAGCTCGGAATCTGACAGTTCCTCCATAATTTCAGAAAATGCTTCCCATTCGTCGAGCCGCGGGTCTTCTTCTTCGGCTAGCTTACTCTCATGTTCTGTAATCAGCTTCTCGGCATCCGACGCAGTAAGACCTTTCTCCATCTTCAAGCCAAAGAACTTGCAGAATTCCTTTTGCTCTTTAGTTGGTGGCCGGCTCTCCCACGCTTTGACGTTATCGGGGTCCGATAATATTTGCGCAACCTCATGCCGGGCTTTCGTCTGATTCATTCCCTTCGTCGATCTTTTGAAGAATCGTAAGATAGCCAGAGCGTTCTCATCAGCCGGTTCATGCATGCCGATAAGATCCGAAGCCTGACCTTTTGAAATTGTCTTCCCCGCTTTTATTCCAAGATCGTCAAGTCGAGTCTTTTGACGTTCGGTGACATCGTCGAAATACCATTTCGGAAAAATATCCTCCTTTCCCACGATTTTGTGTTCTTCTGCTAATTTCCATCTCTCCCGAAGCCACTGTGATTCGTCGTCTTCCCTGCGCGACCGATCAACGCTCGGTTGCGCCCGAGGCTTCGATTCATCAGACGAGCGTCTCAGAAAACAAACCACTAGCGCGATCACAGCGATACCAACTATGTATTCCACGATGCCTCCTCAAGCCCGCTAACGCCGCGCACACCGGCGCGAGCTTGCGAGCGTCCGGCGGCCGAAGGCCGCGTAGTGCTGCGCTTGGTTATGAGTTTTTGGTATATTCATCGCGCTTCCTCTCATTCTCGCTCCAGTCCCAAGACTTGGGGACTATGATCGAGGACATTATGGTCTTTGAGCCGATAAAAAGAGGCCAACGCGTCCTGAGCAATAGTGACCGGCAAATCGTCGTGACAGAGCTCATAGTCCGTAAAGGACTTATCAGAGTGGTATACTCTAAAGAAGTAATCTCCTTCCGAATCTTTGCACAGGACGCCAGATACTCCTGATGCGGTTTCTTCCTTGGCTCGACTGTTTGCGTACCTGTAAGTGCCTGCCATTCCTCTGAACCTTTATACTCATAACAGTATGTTAATGATGGCTTTGCCATCATAATAATTATTAGAGTGCATTCCTCATAATTCACAGCAATTAAAATGCACTTTTCTTAACTTATTGGTTATACAGGATTTATTTTTTCTTCCGAAAAAATCTCCTTATTAAAGAGGGCAAGCCCTCTTTAATTTTGCAGCTATTATCGGCGGGACGTACAACAAACTTCATGGATGAGGTTGGCATGGCGAAATCTCCCTTTCTTGAATTCATTGTTTGGTTTATGCAGGTTCGCAATTGCAGCAAACGAACCATTGAGGCGTACCTGTACTGGATCCAATATTTCATAGTGCTTTGTGGAAGGCAACACTCGGAGACTTGGGGTTTTCTGATATCAAGTGTTAGCTCGTCGTCCTGGCAATGGGAAGGATGTCACACAGGAAGAGGTGAGCAGCCCCCTCAGTCATCTGTAGGAGGCTTGGACAGGAAAGCCGGGAATGGGTTGCTTTAATGAGCGCCACGCTGATGAGCACACCAACCTACTCATCAGCGCGGCATATTAGCTGGCGATGGCTTCCATTTCCTCCTCCGACCTCGCTGCTGCCCGGTGCCGACCGAGACCATTGAAGATGGCCTTGATCGCCGCACTGATAATATTGCGATGCACCCCCACGCCGAATATCGCCGGGCCGTCGTCAATCTGCATTTCGATATAGCACACCGCCTCCACTTCTGAACCAGTGCCCAGGGCGTGCTCGTGGTAGTCGATGATGCTGATATTCCCGCCCAGGGCTTTTACCGCCGCGTCGATGGTGCCGTTGCCAATGCCATTGACGGTTCTGGGTTTGCCCTGCTCCATAAACCGGATCTGCACTTCGGTGGCACCTTTGTCACCGTGGCTGTGGGTGCTGACATCCGCCTCGGCAAAACTGTAGTCGCCGCTGTCCTGCAAATATTCCTGTTCAAACAGGGCGAAAATATCGGCGCTGGAGGCTTCGCGGCCCTCCCGGTCAGTAAAGGCTTTCACCACCCGGCTGAACTCGATCTGCAGGCGGCGCGGCAATTCCAGACCGTACTGCTGTTGCAACAGGAAGCTGACGCCTCCCTTGCCGGACTGGCTGTTAACCCGCACTACCGCTTCGTAGCCCCGGTTCAGGTCGGCGGGGTCAATGGGCAAATAGGGCACCTCCCAGATCTCGCCCTCCACCCGCTGGGCAAAGCCTTTCTTGATGGCGTCCTGATGGGAACCGGAAAAGGCGGTGAATACCAGCTCACCCGCGTAGGGATGGCGGGGATGCACCGGCAACTGGTTGCACTCTTCCACGGTGCGGCGAATGGCCTCGATGCGGGAAAAATCCAGACCGGGATCCACGCCCTGGGAATAGAGGTTCAGGGCCAGGGTGACGATATCCACATTGCCGGTGCGCTCACCGTTGCCAAACAGGCAGCCCTCCACCCGGTCGGCGCCAGCCATCAACGCCAACTCCGCCGCCGCCACGGCGGTGCCCCGGTCGTTGTGGGGGTGGACGCTGATAACAATGCTATCCCGGCGCGCCAGATTACGATCCATCCATTCCACCTGATCGGCATAGACGTTGGGAGTGGACATCTCCACCGTGGCGGGCAGGTTGAAAATCATTCTGTGCTCGGGGGTGGGCTGCCAGATCGCACTGACCGCGTCGCACACCTCTTTGGCCACCGCCAATTCTGTGCCGGAAAACACCTCCGGCGAATACTGGTACACCCACTCGGTGTCCGGGTGCTGGCTGGTGTAGTGCTTGACCCAGCGGGTGCCCTGCTCGGCAATGGCCTTCACGCCTGCCACATCGGTGTTGTAGACGATGCGGCGGAATTGCGGCGCTGTGGGGTTGTACAGATGCACGATGGCACGCCGGGCACCCACCACGGACTCCACGGTGCGGGCGATCAAATCCTCTCGTGCCTGGGTCAGCACCTCGATGGTGACATCCTCGGGGATACGGTCTTCCTCGATCAGGCGGCGCACGAAATTGAAGTCGGTATCGGAGGCGGCTGGGAAGGCCACTTCGATCTCCTTGAAACCAATCTCCACCAGCATCTCGAAAAAGCGCAGCTTGGTCTCCACCGACATGGGGTCGATCAGGGACTGGTTGCCGTCCCGCAGGTCGGTGCTCATCCAGATGGGCGGTTTTTCGATCGTGCGGCCGGGCCAGCGGCGATCGTGCAATTGCACTGGCACGAAAGCCCGGTATTTGCTGGCGGGATTGGTGATCATAAGGTTCTCCACGATTGACAAATAAGGCCCTGAGAAAAACCGGCAACCGAAGCAAAGGGTGCGGGTAACGGGACTCTGTCGGTGCCAGGGGCTTCTGGCCCACTGCTTTCCTCAGGATGATTGACAGTTTAATGCGTTAACGGCGGCATTTTATTGCTACTTGTATGGTAATTTTTATTATTTAAGCAATAATATGTTTATATAAATATTAATTGAGCAATTATATGAAACTAGACGCCTACGATCGGGCAATTCTGAGAAAGCTGCAACAGGAAGGGCGCATCTCCAACCAGGATCTGGCCGAAAATGTGAACCTCTCACCATCTCCCTGCCTGCGCCGGGTGCGGCGTCTGGAAGAGGAAGGGGTTATCGATGGCTATACCGCCCGGCTGAACGCCCGGCGGCTGGGATTAAACCTGATGGCCTTTATCCAGATCAGCATGGACAAGCATATCCCCGAACGTTTCGAAGGGTTCGAATCGGCAGTTGCCAACTTCCCGGAAGTGCTGGAGTGCCATCTGATCACCGGGCAGGCGGCAGACTACCTGCTCAAGGTGGTGGTGGAGGATATGGACGGCTACCAGCAGTTTTTGCTGAATAAAATTACCCGTATCGAGGGGGTATCCGGGGTGCAATCGTCCTTTGTTTTGAAATCACCGCAGAATACGGCAACGTTGCCAGTATGAGCGTCCAACACGCGTTGAGATTGCTCCGGCTTATGCTTCATCGATAACCAGGGCAGACACAGCGACGGACTACAGCAACGGCAGAATAGCCGGGGTAATCACCAGCTTTGCTATTCGAAAATTGCCAGATCAGCGTCCATACTTAGCCCAAGCGCCCCTACTCAACCCAGCGGTTATCGTTCAAGCAGAATAGCCATGACATTGACCGATCTCAGAACCCGGATTCAGCGTGCCACCGATGCCGACGAGCACGCTTGTGTCGAGCAATTACTGGCGGCCTTCCCCCTCAGTGAGACGCAGCAACAGCAATCGCTTATCCAGGCCCACCAATTGGTGGAGAGTTGCCGTGAGGCAACCGAGGGCAAATACCTGCTGGATGCCTTTTTACAGGAATTCGGCCTGTCCAATCGCGAAGGCGTTGCGCTGATGTGTCTGGCAGAGGCACTGTTGCGGGTGCCGGATGAGGCCACCGCCGATAAACTGATCGCAGAAAAAATTCGCGACGGCAACTGGGCCAATCATCGTGGGCACTCGGACTCCCTGTTCGTGAATGCCTCGGTGTGGGGTCTGATGCTGACGGGTGCGATACTGCCCCTGACTGAAGCGATCACCGCAGATACCAGCCGCTGGATGAAACAACTGGTGAGCCGACTTAGCGAACCGGTGGTAAGACGGGCCATGCTGCGGGCGATGAAGATGATGGGCAGCCACTATGTGCTGGGCCAGAGCCTGCCCGAAGCCATCGCCCGAGGCCACGACGAAGCCCTGCCGAATACCCGGTTTTCCTTTGATATGCTGGGTGAAGGTGCCCGCACGGAAGCGGATGCCCATCGTTATTTCGAGGCCTATGCATCCGCCATTGAAACCATCGGCAAGGCCAGCCGGAACGCGACTACACCCCGTACCTCACCCCGCACCTCGGATGGCATTTCGGTGAAACTGTCCGCCCTGCACCCCCGCTATCAATTCAGTCAACGGGATCTGGTGATGGGCGAACTGCTACCGCGCATCCGAGAGCTGGCCATGGCTGCCCGAAGTCACCGTATCGGCCTGAGCATTGATGCCGAGGAAGCCGCCAGACTCGAGCTGTCCCTCGATATTTTTGAAGCACTGGCCCGCGACCCGGCGTTGTCTGACTGGGATGGCCTCGGCTTTGTGCTACAGGCTTACCAGAAACGTGCCCCGGCCGTGATTCCCTGGTTGATCAAACTGGCCGGAGAAACCCGGCACCAATTCATGGTCAGGCTGGTGAAAGGCGCCTATTGGGATACGGAGATCAAACTCGCCCAACAGCAGGGACTGACCGACTACCCGGTGTTTACCCGCAAGGTTCATACTGACCTCTGTTACCTGCACTGCGCACAACTGTTGCTCTCGGCACCTGAAGCCCTCTATCCGCAATTCGCTACCCACAACGCCCAGACTATCACCGCCATTCAGCAGCTGGCCGGCGATGTCCCCTATGAATTCCAGCGGCTTCACGGTATGGGTGAGGTGCTCTATGGGCAATGGCAACGGCAGCCAGCTGAGTTGCCACCGATAAGGGTTTACGCGCCGGTGGGCGAACACCGCGAGCTGCTGCCCTATCTGGTGAGGCGTTTACTGGAAAACGGCGCCAACAGCTCCTTTTTAAACCACCTGCTGGATGAGCAGATGTCGGTGGACTGTCTGGTGGGCCCCCTGCTACCCCAGATTCGCTCGGTGACGCCCCATCGCCACCGACTGATTCCATTACCGGTGGATATCTACCGCGCCGCCGGTGAAGAGCGTGCCGGGGCGGCCGGTTTGGACCTGAACAATCCACTGATCAGTGAACCACTGGTTGCCGCACTCAACGAGACACCCGTCCCTGTCCAGGCTGGACCCGTGGTGGGCGGGGAATGGATACAGCGGGACCCGCAACCGGTCCTGTCCCCCGCCGATGGCATAACGGTGGTGGGCCACTGCACGATGGCCAACGATGAGGATGTGGCCAAAGCCCTGCAACAGGCGGCCGCAGCACAGTGGGAATGGAACCAGCGCGGCGGTGCCGCACGCGCTGACATACTGGAACGGATGGCCGAGCTGCTGGCAGAACATCAGCTGGCGCTGTTGAAGCTGATTGTGCAGGAGGCGGGGCGCACAATTGCCGATGCGCTGGCCGAGGTCCGGGAAGCAATCGACTTCTGCCACTATTACGCCCTGCAGGCCCGCTACCGGTTTTCCGGGGGTATCGATCTGCCCGGCCCCACCGGAGAGAGCAACCAGCTCTGTCTCGAAGGCCGGGGCGTGTTTCTCTGCATCAGTCCGTGGAATTTCCCGCTGGCGATTTTTACCGGGCAGACCGCAGCGGCATTGGTGGCAGGCAATGCGGTGATCGCCAAACCCGCCCTGCAGACACCGCTGGTGGCAGCCAAAGCCACAGAACTGTTCCATCGGGCCGGTGTGCCAGTCGATGTGTTGCACCTCCTGCCCGGCGAGGGCGCGAAACTGGGCGAACGGTTGCTGCCGGACCCACGGATTGCCGGCGTTGCCTTTACCGGCTCCACCGCTACGGCCAAAACCATCCAGCGCCAACTGGCCTGTCGCCCCGGTGCCATTGTGCCACTGATCGCGGAGACCGGTGGCCAGAATGTCATGCTGGTGGATTCCACCGCCCTGCCGGAACAGGTGGTGGACGATGTGATTTATTCGGCTTTCCTCAGTGCCGGGCAACGTTGCTCGGCACTGCGAGTGCTGTTCATTCAGGACGATATTGCCGATGACCTGCTGACGACGCTTACCGGCGCACTGCAAACCCTGAAAGTTGGCAATCCCGCCAGCCTGGCTACCGATATAGGCCCGGTGATTGACGGGCGCGCCAGGGATACGCTGATGGCCCATATCGAGCGGATAAGCCGGGAAGGCACCTTACTGGGAAGTCTGACAGCGGAGCAAATACCCTCGCGAGGGTATTTTGTGGCGCCGCATATTGTCGAGATCGACTCACTGGCGCAACTGCCGGAAGAAGTGTTTGGACCGATCCTCCATGTGATCCGCTATCGCGCCGCAGATATTGACCAGGTACTGGCGCAAATCAACGACAGTAGCTTTGGTCTGACACTGGGGATTCAAAGCCGCCTGAAACGGTTTGCCGATTATGTGTTCAGCCATACCCGGGTAGGCAATACCTATATCAACCGCAACATGGTGGGCGCTGTGGTGGGCAGCAATCCCTTTGGCGGTTGCGGACTCTCCGGCACGGGTCCGAAGGCCGGAGGCCCCCATTACCTGATGGCCTTTGCGACCGAGAAAACCCGCACGGAAAATACCACTGCCCGCGGTGGCAATACGGCATTGTTTTCGCTGCCGGATGATTAGCGGCGGGCAAAATTCGGTTGGCGCTTTTCCCGTCGCGCTGCCAGCCCCTCTTTCAGATCCCCGGAGCGGTGACAGTGCGAGGTGACAGCCAGGACTCTGGCGAGATCAAGATTGCCGTCCCCCATCTGATCACAGAGCTGTTTCATGGCCGCTACCGTGGTCGGTGATAGGGGGGTCAATGTGTCAACCAGTTTCGAGGTTTCCACCTCAAGCTCATCCTGAAGCACCAGATGCGTCAGGTAACCGGCCCGCAACAGCATTTCTGCATCCAGCACTTCCGCCGCAACCAGAATCCGTTTGGCCGTGGTGACACCCAGACGCTTCACATAGCGGCGAATGCCGTTCGGTGGATAGCAGAGACCGATTTCCGCGGCAGGCACCTTGAGCCGCATACCGTAAACACCTATCCGGAAATCACAGCACAGGGCAATTTCCGAGCCACCCCCGTAGACACTGCCATTGAGGGCACAGATGACCGGCATGGGCATGGCTGTAAGGCGATCGGTGAGCGTCTCAAATTTTTCACCGGTCATATCACCTGAGGTCATCTCTTCCAGCGATGCACCGGCACAAAAGGTTTTCTCCCCCTGACCGGTAATCACCAGGACCCGGATATCCCGGTTGGCGTCCACCTGATTCAGACAGTCGATAAACAGATCAATGCCAGCGGCAGTCAGTGAATTGTGTTTGGCTGGGTTATTGAGAAGGATGTGAGCTACCGCTCCTTCCATGGATAGCACAACCGGGGCGTCCAAATTGCTCATAGTTTCGGGCTCTTGTATTCGGGATCAGGAGGGTTCGGCATAGCGTTGTTTGATGCCTTCGACAGCCGCGTGATAGATGTTGCGCATTTCTTCACGACAACTGATGTTCATGTTCAGATCGCGCAGCAAACCATCGGCGATACCGTAAATCCAGCCGTGCACGGTCAGCGGCTGACCGCGGGTCCAGGCATCCCGGATGATATTGGTTTTACAGACATTGACCACCTGCTCAATGACGTTCAACTCACAAACCTGATCGATTACCCGGTCTTTATCGGCATCATCGGTAAGGTAGGTCTGATGGATATACTGCACATCCTGAACATTCAGCAGCCAATGGTCGATCAATCCCAGATTTTGCTTCATCACGGCTGCTTTAACGCCGCCACAGCCATAGTGACCAGTTACTATCACATGCTTGACCTTGAGATATTCGACTGCGAACTGCATCACAGAAAGACAGTTGAGATCGCTGTGCACCACCATATTGGCCACATTTCTGTGGACAAATAATTCACCGGGCATCAGGCCGACTATCTCATTGGCCGGCACCCGGCTGTCGGAACAGCCAATCCACAAATACTCCGGCGTTTGCTGTTTTAAAAGCCGTTCAAAAAAGGTGGGGTCTTTCTCTTTCTGGGCCGCGGCCCAGGCAACATTTTTCTCGAACAGTTCTTTCACTGAACCTACTCCGCAGGGCTATTTCAGCAGACAAGTGTACGGTCAGTGGCCACACAAAAAAACCGGATTTTTAGTCCGGTTTTTTAAAGTGAGTCTGGCCGTGTCGCTACGGTGATTCAATCGGGGTCGCGATGCCGGATATCCCGGCCCTGAACCAGATAGACAATATGCTCACAGATATTCTTGGCATGGTCACCAATGCGCTCCAGGGAACGCAGTGTCCAGAGAATATTCATGGAGCGTGAAATACTGCGGGGGTCTTCCATCATGTAGGTGATCATTTCACGCAGGGCAGACTTGTAGTCCATATCCACCTGACGGTCTTCTTTCATGGTGGCGATAGCGGATTCTGCATCAAAGCGTGAAAAGGCATCCAGTGCGTCGTTGAGCATCTTGCGTACGCAATTGCCTATATGGCGGACCTCGGTATAGCCCCGGGGCGCACTGCCCTGTTCGGAAAGCAGAATCGCCATTTTGGCAATTTTGTTGGCTTCGTCACCGATCCTCTCCAGATCCCGGAGCGTCTTGGACACGGCGAGTACCATACGCAGATCACTGGCCGCCGGCTGACGCCGTGCAATCAGTGTGGTGCAGGTGTCATCGATATCCATCTCCATGGAATCTATTCTGGATTCCACCTCCATGACCTTATCCGCCAGCGTGCTGTCGGCATCCTCCAGGGCGCGAATCGCATCGGCGACCTGCCTTTCCACCAGGCCGCCCATTTCCAGCATGCTGGTTCTGATTTCTTCCAGGTCGTCATTAAACTGTCTGGAAATATGTTGGTCGAGATTCAAGTTGTCCATCCTCAGCTCCTTAAGGGCCTGTTCACACCCATTGCATTGCCGCTGTTGTGGTTAAAACAGTGCCAATCACGGCGTGGTGAACGTACTTTGGTGGTGCCAAAGTAGCGAGCCACAACATAGAGTGGCGCTTTTTTTGCCGCAACCCGAAGGGCTGGGGTCATTTTTTCGCCCAGCGTCGTTATCACTCGCTCATATAGAACCACTATACTTTTCTCCTGCTGCCTTGCTGGACAAAAAAATGGCCTCCAGCAGCGATAATGCAATGGGTGTGAACAGGCCCTAGCCAAAGCGGCCGGTAATGTAGGATTCCGTCAGCTCGTGTTGCGGCTTGGTGAAGACCGTGTCTGTGTCATTCATTTCAACCAGCCAGCCAAGGTGGAAATAGGCGGTGCGCTGGGAAACCCGGGCGGCCTGCTGCATCGAGTGAGTCACAATGGCAATCGTGTAGGATTCGCTCAACTCCCTGATCAGCTCTTCGATCTTGGCGGTGGCAATCGGGTCGAGGGCCGAGCAGGGCTCATCCATCAATACCACTTCCGGGCTGACGGCAATGGTCCTGGCGATACACAACCGCTGCTGCTGCCCACCGGAAAGCCCGGTCCCGGGAGAATCCAGGCGATCCTTCACCTCGTCCCACAACCCCGCCTTGCGCAAGCTGTTTTCCACAATTTCGTCCAGATCGGTTTTGCGATTGGCGAGACCGTGGATACGCGGACCGTAGGCGACGTTGTCATAAATCGACTTGGGGAAAGGATTGGGCTTCTGAAAGACCATCCCCACCCGGGCGCGCAGTTCCACCACATCCAGCTTCGGGTCATAGATATCCTGATTTTCCAGATGCAGGCTACCCTCCACCCGGCAAATATCAATGGTATCGTTCATCCGGTTCATGCAGCGCAGAAAGGTGGATTTGCCACAGCCACTGGGGCCAATCAGTGCCACCACCTCGTTTTTGCCGATATCCAGACTGACCCCGTGGATAGCCTGGTCCGTATCATAAAACACATTCACATCCCGCATACGCATCTTGGGATCATCCACAAAGGGTGCGCCAACGGTTTTTTCCGGAATGTACAAATTTTCTTCTGTCATCATATGCTCTTGTGCAACGACCCTGGGGTCCACTTGCACAGCATCCTGAAACACATTCATTTTTTCTGCAATATCCATGTTGTTTCCTGTCAGTTACCAGCGGCGTTCAAGGCGTTTGCGCATGACGACCGCCAGGGTGTTCATAGTGATCAGAAATGTCATCAGCACCATGATGGCGGCCGAGGTCATGGTGACGAACGATTGCTCCGGGCTGCTGGCCCAGAGAAATACCTGAACCGGCAATACGGTGGCGGCATCCATTGCACCGGTGGGCAACTCCACGATAAACGCCACCATGCCAATCATCAGCAAGGGTGCGGTTTCACCCAGGGCCTGAGCCATACCGATGATGCCACCGGTCAGCATCCCCGGCAGCGCCAGTGGCAGTACAAATTGCAGCACCACCTGCATTTTTGAAGCACCCAAACCCATTGCCGCCTGGCGAATGCTGGGGGGAACCGCCTTGATCGCTGCCCGGCTGGAAATAATGATGGTGGGCAGTGTCATCAACGTCAGAACCAACCCGCCCACCAAGGGCACCGAGCGGGGCATGCCGAACAGACCGATAAATACCGCCAGACCCAGCAAACCGAAGATGATGGAAGGCACCGCAGCCAGATTGTTGATGTTCACTTCGATAAAATCAGTGAAACGATTCTTCGGGGCAAACTCTTCCAGATAGACGGCTGCCGCAACACCGATCGGGAAACTCAGCGCCAACGTCACCAACATGGTAAAAAATGAGCCCAATATTGCCCCGAGGATACCGGCCTGCTCCGGTTCACGGGAATCACCCCGGGTAAACAGAGAGTGATTGAAGCCTGCGCGCACTTCGTTACCCTGCTCCAGCGCCAACATCCAGGTCTGCTGCTGATCACTGAGGCGAGCCGTCTTGCGCTTTGCCTCACTGCTCTTCAGAAACATGTCTGCATCATCATCGAGCTGAAACCACAGTGTATGGGTCTGGCCGAGCAATTCCGGGGAGTTTTCCAACATGTCGCGCAGTCGATAGCCCGCGGCAGTGCTCACCAAGGCAGCCAGTGCGCGCCTGTCCTGGCGGTCTTCCACGCCGGGAAAGCGCGCCAGAAGAGCCTCTCGAACAACAGCTTCGTAGTTGCCGTACTGAAGCTGTTCCAGATCGCGAGGATCATTTATTTCCAGGGTTTCCGGGTCAAAGGTAATCTGCAGAGCGACGGAATATTCGTAAAACGCCCGGTAACCCTTGCCGATGATATCGGTGAACAACAACAACAGTGCCAGCAGGCCAATGCTGATGGCACAGATACCATAGGCCTTGAAGCGTTTTTCTGCCCGATAGCGTCGGGCCAGCGTTTTGCGAACCTGTTCGGTGGTTACACTCATACGTTAATCCTCTTGCAGCCGAGCCTACTCGTACTGTTCCCGGTATTTCTTGACGATGTGCAGAGCGACCACATTCATCAACAGGGTGGTAATAAACAGCATCAGACCCAGGGCAAATGCCGCCAGTGTTTTGGCACTGTCAAATTCCTGATCCCCGGTCAGCAGGGTGACAATCTGTACCGTAATAGTGGTCACCGCCTGCAGGGGATTGGCGGTGAGATTTGCCGCAAGACCGGCTGCCATAACCACGATCATGGTTTCGCC
>DDNV01000078.1:503-1186 GCA_002341315.1 Cellvibrionales bacterium UBA2511 | reverse complement strand
CCCATGATGCCCGGCAGCGCCGCGGGGAAAATCACTTTTTTGATGGTCTCCGAGCGGGTGGCACCGAGTCCCAGAGAAGCATCCCGCATCGCTCTGGGCACCGCAGTGATAACGTCATCAGACAGGGAAGATACAAAGGGGATCAACATAATTCCCATCACCAACCCTGCCGCCAGTGCAGATTCAGAGGCGACGGAGAGCCCCAGCGATTGACCGACATCACGAATAAAGGGCGCCACGGTGAGCGCTGCAAAAAAGCCGTAGACAACGGTCGGTACCCCGGCGAGCACCTCCAGCGCGGGCTTGGCGAACGAACGGACTTTGGCGTGGGCATATTCCGCCAGATAAATGGCCGACATCAACCCCACCGGTACTGCCACTATCAGGGCAATGGCTGAAATCAGCAGGGTACCGGCGAACAGCGGTACGGCACCAAAGGCACCCTCCGAAGCCACCTGGTCCGCACGCAGCGCCATTTGCGGACTCCAGTTTAGCCCGAACAGGAAATCTGTAATCGGCACCTGACCAAAAAACCGGATCGATTCAAACAGTACAGAGAACACGATGCCGACGGTGGTCACCACTGCCAGTACGGCGCAGAGCATGAAGACGACCAGCAGTACCCGTTCCACCTGTTCACGGGCTGGCATTCTTGCGGAAACCCGCAGCCAGGCCCAGGCACC
>DDNV01000078.1:0-318 GCA_002341315.1 Cellvibrionales bacterium UBA2511 | reverse complement strand
CCCAGCATGGCCAGCACGATCACAACAACGGCCATGGCCATGGCACTGATCGATTGCAACTGGTTTAGTCTTCCGGCGGCGTTAGCCACGGCAGCATCCACAAAGTCTGTCGGCAGCGCACCACTGGCCACATTGCCAATCTGGCTGATCAGCAGGTTGCGTGCAGTACCATCCACCGGTTGCAGCGCTGTGGGCAGGCTGTCCAATACCATGATCCGGATCAGGGTCTGATCAAATACCAGCCAGGTCACCAGTACTGTCAATGCCGGCAGCGCGCACCACATGGCCGAGCGCATGGCATAGTAAAACGGTAGTGAG
>DDNV01000029.1:14250-14723 GCA_002341315.1 Cellvibrionales bacterium UBA2511 | reverse complement strand
TCCGACTTCTTCCAGGCGATGGACGTGGTACATGGCTACGACTTCCGCCAGCGCTTGTTCTATGAGAACAACGAAGAGTGGCGCAAACCGCTGTTTCTGTTCAACTTCGTCTACGAGGTTCACGAGTGGGACGGCATGCTGAACTTCTATATCCGTCCGGGGCTGGATCGCGCGGTGGATATGGGCAGCAACTACAATATCGAGGGCGGTCGCTGGATCCCCACTCCCTACCGCGGGGTTGACTTTACCCAGGTGACCGATGCCTATAACGAAGACCACAACAAGGGCGACTGGGACGACTGGACCTACGGTATCCGTTGGAACGGCCGCTGGGGCTCCGCCGGTTACTCGTTCTCCTATATGAAAACCTTTAACCCTCAGCCAGTGATCAACCCGAACTTGAACTTGAATGCAGGCGGTTCTCTTGCTGCGTTTGGTGAGTACTACGGCGTAGGTGACTCGGCCGATACTTT
>DDNV01000029.1:13175-14142 GCA_002341315.1 Cellvibrionales bacterium UBA2511 | reverse complement strand
CGACTCGGCCGATACTTCAGGTTTCAGAAGTATTGGTAATCCTGTCCCTGGGCAGTTTAATATGCCGGTTGATCAGGCGTTGCAAGGCTATGGTGATGGTTACCGTGGTGATAAACTGCTGGGCGAATGGCTGTATCCGGAAATTGACGTGTTCGGTTTTACTGTCAACTACTTCAGCATGGCAATGGACTCCACATTGAGTGCCGAAGTGGCGTTTATTCCGAACAAGCCCTACAACTTCGGTCAGTTGCAGTCCGACCTGCCCGGTTGGGGTGGTATCAAAGAGAAGGATACCCTGAACGTCATGCTGCGGATCGACAAGGAGTTCAAGTGGCAGCAGATTCTCGGTACCCACCGTCCGTCACTGTCCAGTATCCAGCTGTTTGATACCTGGATCATCAACCGCAAGAAAGACGATGAGATTGTCGAATTCGCCTCCTTCGGTGAAGAAAAATCCGAGCACACCGTCTACCTGACCCTGTTCACCCTGCTGAACTACACCCGTGATACCATCAACCCCTCGCTGGTGGTCGGTACCGACCTCACCAACGGCGGCGGTTTTGTGATCCCGGCGGTGGAGTTTGTCTGGGGTAACGACTGGCGCCTGAAGGTGGAAGCTGACCTGTGGTGGAATGACGGCGACCGCAAAAAAGTCTGTGGTAAAGCAGAAAACAATGCATCAGAACCCTCCGCAGTGGGTGATCTCGGTGTAAGCGGTTGTAGTAAAGCTGTCGGTGACGACTTGCTCGGTGTGCGCGAAAACGATGCCTCCTTTATGGACTGGTTCGCCCGCGACAACCAGCTGGTCTTCAAGCTGACCAGGCAGTTCTAATAAAGATAATAACGAAAATTTGTGCAACTATTGCAACACCGGATAGTCACAAATAAGACTTATTTTAAAACTGGGAGTAAGACTATGTATAAGAAGTTACTAACGGCGTCGGTCGTGGCATCAATGGGTTTCGCG
>DDNV01000029.1:3159-13115 GCA_002341315.1 Cellvibrionales bacterium UBA2511 | reverse complement strand
GCGCCCTTGATGGCATCCGCGGAAGACGAAACGGCGCTGCCGCTGTACGCCACCGACCGGGAACCCGGTTATGTGCAGCCAACGGCAGACGGTTCCAAGCCTAATCCAGTGTTCTACGGCAGCCCCGCTGCCGCTGGTCGCTGGGACAACGGCAAACCCGATATGGAAGTGGAAAAACTGCCCGAGGGTGTGACCGAAGACCAGGTAATGAAAGCGGGTACCGTGATCAATGCGGCCAACTTTGATAAGGTCAAGGACATGTACTTCGAAGGTAAGCGTGTCGGCGACATGATTACCGAGAAAGTCGAGTGGATGATCCGCGAAAAAAACCTGGCGATGAATATCCGTCATTCGGAATTCATCGAGATGGACGAGAAGTACATGCAGGCCACTCAGGATGGCAAGGGCAAAGTAAAATTTGACCCCGAAACCCGTGCAGTGTCTGGCTGGGAAGCCGGTATGTTCTTTGACCCGCAAGAAATCTCTATGGACGACCCCCACGCCGGTGACAAACTGATCTGGAACCTGCGTTCACCGACCTACGGTGCGACCATGGACTTGCGTCACATCTCCTGGGTGTTCCTCGACGGTGAAGACGGCATGGAGCGTATCCAGCGCTGGTGGGCTCGTCGCTACTACATGGAAGGCCGTCTCGACGGTGGTCCGTTGGTAGAAGGTGATGGCGATATCATGCAAAAAACCGTTCTGGTGGCAATTTTCCCCCAGGATATTAAAGGTATCGGTATCTTCTCCGTACGCTACAACGACCCCACTGCGGAAACACCGGATGACGTTTGGGCCTACCTGAAGTCGGTTCGTCGTGCACGTCGTCTGTCCGGTAACGCCTGGATGGATCCAATCGGTGGTACGGTGCAGCTGTACGATGACTGGGATATCTGGGATGCGGTTCCGACCAAATACAAAGAAGTAAAACTGGTTGATCGTCGCTATGTATTTGCGATTGCTCACGCACCGCTGATGACCGTGGATCTGCGCTTCAGAAACACCATTCAGGAGTTTCCAGCAGTCGGCATGGACATCCCGCCTCACTACTTCCCCGCGCCCCAGGTGCAGTGGGAGCCACGTGAAGTATGGGTAATCGAAGGCACCCCGCCCGATGTTCACCCCTACAGCAAGAAAGTGGTGTATATGGAAGTCGATTATCCTCGTCCCTACCTGGGTGAGGCCTACGACAAAAACGGTGAATTCTGGAAAGGCTTTATCTTCCAGAACCGTCTCGACGTAGGTGATGATGGCTACAAGGCGCTGATGCCGGTTGTTGGTCACATCATTGACTTTAAAGCAGACTTCGCGACCAACTGGTCTTCCAACATGAAAGCCAACCCGGCCGGTGTTGAAGAGACAGACGTCACGCTGCAAACGTTGATTGCACTGGCTCGTTAATTCGAACCGGTTCGTTCTGAAACAGGGCTGTCAGGCAAACCTAATCGTTTATCTGGCAGCTCTGTTGCAGTTTACACACTGAAAAATCAATAAAAACGACCGATCAGACGGTGTTCGTAGCACTGTAGTAGTAAAGGTGGCCTTCCTGGTCATTTAGATTTTTTTGGGGGTTTTATGAATGTTGCTGGACAGGACCATGCTGGAACCAATTCCTCTGAGCCCGCAGGGCCGGTAGAAAAAACAGCAGGCCAAAAATTAATTGCACTGGTTTTATCAATTTTACCCTGGGCTATTGTCGGCACGCTGTTGTGGGCTGGCCTGTTTGTCAAACCAACTGCCGTGATAGAGGAAGTCACACCACCGGCGATTGACCGCCGTGACAATATTCTCGGCATAACCCAGGTCGGCCCCGATGTGTATTGGGCAGCCGGTAACTACGGAAAAATTCTTATTTCCACTGACCGGGCGAAAACCTGGACCAATCAAAACTCCACCGTGGATACACATTTTCAGGATATCGCTGCCTGGGATGAGAACCGTGCTGTAGCCGTGGGCAACAAAGGTGTTGCGGTGGTCACCGACGATGGTGGCAAGACCTGGACGTCAGTGGAGACACCCAAATCTGAAATTTCCAACAAATTGTTGAAAGTCCATGTATCTCCCGGTGGCGAAGCGCTGGCGGTAGGCGAAATGGGTATGATCATTCAAAGTCTGGATTACGGGAATACCTGGAAGCGCCTGCGCGATGAAGAGGATATCTTCTTCAATGACGTTGTCCGCACCAATGAAAACACCATCATTATTGCCGCTGAAGCAAGGGCGATTGAAGATCCCGATGCGCCTTATGATCCGCACCAGCTGGTTCCGGACGCCTATGGTCTGATCTTCAAGAGTGATGACAATGGTGAGACCTGGCGTACCATTAAGACGGATAGCCTGAACAGCTTTGCGGCCATTGATTTCCGCAATGAACTGGAAGGTGTTGCCGTCGGTTTGTCCGGTACCATTGTCGCCACCTTTGACGGTGGTGAAACCTGGACGCATATCGACAGCGAAACTTCCGGTATGAAAGAACACCTTATGGATGTTGCCTGGTCTGAGCACCTGAAGGAGTGGGTAGGTATTGGCAACAAAGGCAAGTGGATAACCTTCTCCGGTGATCTGTCGTCATTTGAAACACGTTTCCTGACAGAAGCCGCCGCAGACGTGAAGGACTTTACGTCCCACTCGGAACTCGCCCTGACCGGTGATGGCGGGTTTATCGGTGTCGGTGAGACGGTCGGTTATATGGATCTCGAAACGAATCAGTGGACTTTGTTGCACTAGTCATTGACACAGTTGCGTGACGATTCAAATAAACAATTAAAAGATGCGCCCATCCAGGCAGTTTCGGATGGTTGGTGGAGGATAACATGTTAGAAAAATTTGCACTTGCCTGTATCAAATTCAGAAAAAGTGTTCTGGCAGTGGTGGCTGTTCTCACAGTTATATTTGCTTACTTTGCACAGAATATCGAAGTTAAAACCGTATTTGACGACCTGATGCCGACCTCGCATCCCTATGTTCAGATACACAACGAATACAAAAACACCTTCGGTGGCACCAATATCATCACCTTCATGATCGAAGCGGAAGAAGGTGATATTTTCCAGATGCCGGTTTTGAAGAAGGTCCGTGATCTGACCCAGGGCCTTTACAAGATCAATGCGATCAATGAATTCCAGATCTATTCGATCGCCGGTAAAAAACTGAAGGAAGTGCGCGCTTCCACAGAGGGGATTGAAAGTTTCCCCTATATGTGGCCTGCTCTTCCGGAAGACGAGGCCGGTATTGAAAGGCTTCGGGAAGCAATCTTGCGCAGCCCGCTGGTCTATGGGCCCTATGTGTCCAAAGATCTGACGGCAACGCTGGTGACGGTGGATTTCTACGACAATCTTCTCGAGTACAACCGCGCCTATAAACAGGCCTACGAACTGGTAGACCGGTTGGATGATGATACTGTCAATATCAGCCTGGTGGGTAATCCGGTTCTGTACGGTTGGGTAAACCACTTCCTGCCTGAAACCATGAATCTGGTGCTGGTGGCTGCGTTAATCTTCCTGGTACTGCTGTTCCTGATCAACAGAACCTGGCGCGGTACACTGTTGCCACTGTTGTCCGGTGCCATCAGTGCCACTTGGGCACTGGGCGCCGCCCATATGCTGGGTATTCACTTCGATCCGCTGGTAGTGGTAGTGGCGATGTTGATTACCGCCCGTGCGGTATCGCATTCGGTGCAGATGATCACCCGTTTCCACGAAGAAATTGACAAGATGACCGAGGGCCATGATCTCTGTTCAATAGAGGCGGCCCGTCTGACCCTGAAGGACCTGTTGCGTCCCGGCTTACTGGGTATTGCTACGGATGCTGGCTGTGTGACGGTAGTTGCGATCAGCCCGATTCCGCTGTTGCAGAAACTGGTGGTACTGGCGGTTGTCTGGGTTGGTACGGTGGCGGTGAGCTCGATTATTGTCACGCCGATCCTGCTGTCATGGGTCAGAAAACCCAAGTCCTACGCCCACCCGCTGAATCTTGACCTGCTGGTGATCCGTCCCTTCCTTAACATGTGTGTGAAACTTGTGGAAACCCGTGCGCGCTACGTGGTGGTGACGTTCGCGCTGGCGCTGTTTGTTGTCTGTGGTTTTTACGCCGTGGATCTGAAAGTGGGTGATGCCAATCCCGGTTCACCGATTCTCTGGCCTGATGCCCGTTACAATATCGACTCTGACAATATCAACAGCAAGTTCCCGGGTGCTGACCGGATGTTCGTGGTGTTTGGTAATGAAACCCGAGACGAGCAGGGCCTGATGAAAGAGGTCGAGTCTCTGGACAGCATGTTGCGTTTCCAGCGATACATGGAGCAACAGGACGAAATTGGCGGTAGTCTGTCCTTGGCGGATGTGTTGCCTACGGTTAACCAGACAGTGCGGGAAGGTAACTACCGCTATGTGGAGCTGGGTGAAACGACCACCAACAACGCCGAACTGATCTATATGTTCGAACGTGCCTCTGAGCCCGGTGACCTGCTTGGCTTTACCGATGTGAAAGCCACCAATGCTTCGGTGACGTTGTTCTTCACTGATCGTCAGGGTAAGACTATCCAGACAGCGATCGCCCGGATCAATGAGTTCAAGGACAACATGGAAGTCGAAGGGCTGACCATTCACATGGCTGGCGGGATCATCGGCGTGATCGGTGCGGTGAACGAGGTTATCCTCTCCGGACAGATTCAGTCGATTGCACTGGCGCTCTTCATCCTAGTGATGATGTGTATCATTGTGTATCGCTCCAGTATTGCGGGGATGTTCTTTATGGTCCCGGTGGTGTTGTCCAATCTGGTAACCTTCGCCTTCATGGCATGGCAGAACATTGGTATGAACATCAATACCGTGCCCGTTGCTGCGCTGGGTATTGGCCTCGGTGTGGACTACGCACTGTACATCTGTGACCGTATCCAGATCGAATACAAATCTGGCAAGTCACACATCGAAGCTATTTCCATGTCTCTGCACTGTGCGGGACGGGGTGTGCTGGTAACTGCTCTGGTACTGATTGCCAGCGTTGCTGTATGGTTGTTCTCTTCATTGAGATTCCAGGCTGAGATGGGGATGTTGATTGGTCTGTGGCTGTGTGTCTCTGCATTGAGTGCACTGTTCCTGATGCCGGCTCTTGCCTTTATCTTCAAGCCGCGTTTCCTGTTTGGTGAAGTACAGCACCACTGACAGGAGAATAGCCTGAATTCCAATGCAAGATTAAACAGGGCCCGCAAGGGCCTTGTTTTTTTGTAGCGTAGATATCGGGTTCAGTGTTTTATGGCCAGTTATCTAAGAGGTGTTCGCTTTGGCCTTGAGGTAAAGTTGATAAGGCTGGTAGATGTCTTCATTTTACCGGCTCGATTGATCGAACCAACCATTAACTGAAAATACGGATTTGACCCAACAACAATAATGAAAATGAATACCGATGTGCTGGAATTTAATGAATCCTACCGGAATGGTGCAAAAAAGCTGGCTGTTTACCCGCTCTATGGTCTGACCAAACGTGAATCAGAAGTTGTATTGAGGATCGCGCTGGGCAAGACCAATGATGAGGTGGCGGTACTGTTGGGTATCACCCCGGCCACGGTCAAGCTCCACATGCGAAGTGCCCGGCTCAAGCTGGGTGCCAATAACTCGATCTATCTGATCAGTCGTTGTTTCATGCTGGGTATTTTGCGCGCTGTGTCTGGTTGATTCCCCTGCTGTATTTCTGTTTGACGCCGTTGCTGGCAGTTCTCCCCCCTGACAGGCTGGTGGCGGGGCGTGTCAGGGGATTTTGAATAATCCCGTGCGGCGGCTGATGTGGTCAAGCAATTGCCGTGTAGACGGGTCAGGTGCATCTACGCCGTTTCTCATGCTGTCATGTTCAGACAGCAGACCGGACGCAATGCCTTTACCGAGTTCGACGCCCCATTGGTCGTAGGAATTGATGTTCCAGATCGCGCCCTGCACGAATACCTTGTGCTCGTAGAGTGCCAGCACCTGGCCGAGATGGTAGGGTGTGAGGGCATCGAGTAGCAGCATGTTCGAGGGTTTGTTACCGGGACAGATCAGGTGGGCCGGGAGGTCCGGTTGGTCTCTATTGCCCGCCATCAAGGCAGATGCCTGCGCCAGCAAATTCGCCAGCAGTGTGCGGTGATGTTCATTGATGCTTTCGGGTTCATGGACTGTGGCGACCAGGTCGAGCGGAATTAAATGGTTACTTTGATGAAACAGCTGAAAAAAGGTGTGCTGAGCATTGGTGCCCGTTTGTCCCCAGAGGACGGGACCTGTCGGGTAATCAATGGTTTCGCCGGACTGCGAGACAGACTTGCCGTTACTCTCCATATCGAGCTGTTGTAGATAGCTGGGTAGCAATGACAGACGTTGGCAGTAGGGGATGATGGCCACCGATGGTGCGTCTAGAAAATTCCGGTACCAGATACCCAGCAAGGCCAGAATTACAGGCATGTTTTTGGCGAAGGGTGCTGACCGGAAATGCCGATCCATTGCCCGGGCGCCACTTAGCATCTCTGTAAAGTGCTCGTGTCCCAGGCTGATTGAAATGGTCAGTCCCACACAGGACCATACCGAGTAGCGACCACCGACCCACTCGTCAAATGTCAGAATCTGTGATGACGGGATACCGAAGGTTTCGGCGTTCTGACGATTGGCGGTCAGGGCGATGATCTGGCGGCTATTCACCATCCCCGATAGCTGCAGTTTATTCTCCAGCCAGTGCAGGGTGGTGCGTGTGTTTAACAGTGTTTCCTGGGTGGTAAAGGTCTTGCTGGCGACAATTACCAGGGTTCGTTCGGGATCCAGTTGATTGAGGATGTTGAGTACATCCTCCCCATCCACGTTGGCGATAAAGTGAACCCGGAGGTCCGGGTGCCTGTAGGGGCGCAATGCCTGACAGGCCAGCTGAGGGCCGAGTACCGAGCCGCCGATGCCGATATGAACGATATCCTGTACGGGCTTGCCCGTGACACCGAGCCATGTGCCTTCGCGGATTGAGCTGCTGATAGCCGCCATCTCGGCCAGTGTGGCGCTAATCTGTTCGTCCAGGGCCTCTCCCCCGAACCGGTAACCATCTTCCCGCTCACCTCGCAGGGCGGTGTGAAGCGCAGCGCGTTGTTCCGAACTATTGATTAGCCCGCCGTTGAACAGGGTGTCTCGCTGTTGCTCCAGTGTGGATTGTTCGACGAGGGTCAGCAGGGTTGAAAAAATGGTTTCGTCGATCAGATTTTTTGAATAATCCAGTAATAACCCGTCAACCGACAGGGCAAAACGCCGATGGCGATCCGGGTCCTTCTGGAACAGCGACATCAAGTCGAGTCGTTTGCCCCCCTCTGCCAGTGTTTCCAGCGTATGCCAGGCTGGCAGTGTATCGGGAGAGGAGGTTGTCTTTGTCATGCGGGGGGCTCGTTTGGTTTTGGTCGCTGTCTGATTCTGTCGGCCAGTATCGCATACGCGATGATGACAGTTGGTATGGAAAGGTCTGGCTGTAGTCTACTAGTCTGTCTTATTATTTTAACACCGCTCACTCTACAGATGTCGGCCCATGACCAGGCAGGTATCGAGCATGCGGTTGGAAAACCCCCACTCATTGTCATACCAGGCGAGGACTTTGACCAGCTGGCCGGAAACCCGAGTGTGCGAGCCATCGAAAATACTGGAGTAGGCGGAGTGGTTGAAATCGACGGACACCATCGGTTCCTCCGTATAAGCGAGCACTTCACCCAGCAGGCCGCGCGCTGCCTGCTGCATGATATCGTTCACTTCGGTCGCTGTGGTGGCGCGGCTGGCCGTAAAGGTGAGATCCACCAGCGATACATTGGCGGTGGGCACCCTGACTGCCATACCGTCCAGCTTTCCCGAGAGTTCGGGCAGCACCAGACCAATGGCTTTGGCAGCCCCCGTGCGGGTGGGAATCATGGATAATGTGGCCGAGCGCGCCCGGTAAAGATCTTCGTGGTAGACATCCACCAGATGCTGATCATTGGTGTAGGCATGAACTGTGGTCATGAAACCTGTTTCAATGCCGAGGGTGGCCGACAGCGGCTGAACCACCGGCGCCAGACAGTTGGTGGTGCAGGAGGCATTGGATACGATGCGGTGTTCGGCGGTCAGTAGCCCATGATTGATGCCGAACACGACGGTGGCATCCACATCTTTGCCCGGTGCCGAAATCAGCACTTTTCTGGCACCGGCTTGCAAGTGCTTCGCGGCGTTTTCACGCTCGGTGAAAAGCCCGGTGCATTCGAGCACGATATCTACCTGCAACGCCCGCCAGGGCAGCTTGGCCGGATCCCGCTCGGCGAGCACCCTGATGGCGTCCTCGCCGATGAACAGGGTCTCGTCATCGTGATTTACCGGCTGGTGGAATTGACCGTGAACACTGTCAAACCGGGTCAGGTGAGCGTTGATGGCCACATTGCCCTGATCATTGATCGCGACAATGGTCATGTGCTCCCCGAGCTCTGGCCTTTCGTAATAAGCCCTGAGGATGTTCCTGCCGATACGGCCGTAGCCGTTAATTGCTATGCGCAGCATATTCGTCTCCCTTTAAGGCCTATTATTGCCTGATTGGCCGTCCAACAACATCTTCAATTTAAGTCGTGGCAATATGCAACAATCGCCTCTGCCACCTAACCAAAATGGCTTTTCGACTTGACTCTCCGGAGTCACTTCAATATATTACGCGGCCTCACGCACTCGTAGCTCAGCTGGATAGAGTACTCGGCTACGAACCGAGCGGTCGGAGGTTCGAATCCTCCCGAGTGCGCCATAAATGAAACCCTCGCCTGAAAAGGCGGGGGTTTTTTATGGGCCACGACGGCGGTGAGAACCTCCTCAGGTTCGACAACTTCCGTGAGGAAGTTGGACCCAGCAACGGCAAGTTGCGCAGCCCCGTAGGGGGCAAAACGGCCATAAGCCGTTTTGAGTCAATCCTCCTCAGTCTCCTCAGCCTCCTCAGGTTCGAGCCGACCTCCTCAGGTCCGAGAAAACACCGATGTTCACGGGAGTTTCCCGGGAAAATACGGTAGGGTGACAAGCCATGCGGCCTGAATTTTATAAAATCCGTGCGTGGATACTACCGTTACCCCTCAGCCTGACCTTGCTCGTTACCGTACTGCTGCCGTTTCTCGCAGTGATGGGACTGACTGGCTGGTACAGCATCAATCTGCTGGAGCGCAACAGCCGCGATCGCATGCAGGAGGATATCGAACTTATTGCCAGGGCAATTCGTCTGCCTTTGAGTCACGCCCTTGAGCGCGGCTATGAAGAGACCATCAAGCGAGCTCTGGAATCGGCCTTTACCATCGATCGGGTGTACGGTGTTTATGTCTATGATCGCCGGGGAAAAACCATTTATGCCAGCGGTGCCAGAGAGCCCTCAATGGGCAGTGAGCAGGCGGTACGGATTGCCAATCGGGGTGAAGGGCAGGGTGAATTTGCCCGGGTGGGTAAAGAGGCGGTGTTTTCCTATTTTGTGCCGTTGGTGGATGCCGGTGAGCAGATCAGTGGCCTGTTGCAAATTACCCGGCGCGGCAGCGATTTCGACAATTATCTCAGTCAGCTTCGCACCCACAGTCTCTCGGTGCTGGTGGTTTCGGCGATTATCCTGACGCTGATTATTCTATTGGGCTATCGCTGGACACTGGGTCGGCATCTGGTCGCTGTGAAGTCGGGGCTGGCTCGGATTCGTTCGGGGGAGCTGCAACACCGTTTTGACCGAAAGGGTCCCCGTGAGATGCAGTTATTGGCAGGTGGTATTAACGAAAGGCTCAATGCGATCGCCCGCTCCAGTGAAGCGCTGGCAGCGCAAAAAGACCGCGAGGCCGAGCTGACCGAAAAACTGCACCAGTCGGAAAAACTGGCTGCCCTTGGGCAACTTTCTGCCGGTGTCGCCCATGAGCTGGGGAGCCCCCTCAGCACAGTGGACGGCAAGGCCCAGCGGGCGTTACGGTACGGCGACCGCCTGCCCCCGGC
>DDNV01000029.1:1547-2982 GCA_002341315.1 Cellvibrionales bacterium UBA2511 | reverse complement strand
CCATGGAGCGGATTATCCGCCAGCTCCTGGATTCTGGTCGGTCAAATCCACTGGATCGCCGTACGGTTGCCGCTTGTCAGCCGCTGCTGAGTGCCCTCAAACGGGTTGTGAGCCCCGCCTCGATCCGGGTCGACCAAAGAATCTCTCCGGATACGAAGACACAGTCAGTGAAGGTCGATTTGATCAGACTGGAGCAGGCATTGACCAACCTGTTGCAAAATGCCTTTCAGGCTGCCCGGGCTCGGGTTGTGGTGAGCTGTGAGATTTGTCCGGACGGGGTTCGTTACTGTTTTGAGGACGACGGGCCGGGTATCAGCGATGATGACTATCCCCATCTGTTTGAACCGTTTTTCACGACGAAACCGGTGGGCCAGGGAACCGGGCTCGGTCTGGCAGTAGCGCATGCGGCGGCCCGGGATCACGGCGGTGCGATCGAGGTCTTCCACACTGATAGCGGCGGTGCCCGCTTTTGCCTGTTATTGCCACAGAGGGAGGACACTGCCGATGCCTGATGCCGGACTGATTCTCGTTGTCGAGGACGACAATGGCCTGCGCGGACTGATTCGCGAAGAGCTGGAGGAGAATGGCTTTGCCGTGGCGGAGGCCGGCGATGCCGAGGCCGCTGCGTATTGGATGACCAGCCGGTCGCCGGACCTGATTATCAGCGATGTGCGCCTGCCGGGGGAGACCGGGCTGAGTCTGCTCGACCACAGCCGTCAGTTGCCGGTGCCTCCGGCATTTCTGGTGATCACCGCATTTGGCACTGTGGAGCAGGCTGTCAATGCATTGCAGCGCGGCGCCGACGATTTTCTTACCAAACCGCTCAATCTGGACCATTTGCGGCTCAGTGTGGAACGGGCACTGGAGCGTCGGGCGTTACGGAGTGAAATTTCCCGTTATCGACAGATGCTGAAAAGCGGCGATTTTCACGGGTTGATCGGTCGCAGTGCTCCAATGAGACAATTATTTGAACAAATTCGTCGGGTCGCCGCGGCCAATGGCCCGGTGCTGATTACCGGTGAGAGCGGTGTTGGCAAGGAGCTGGTGGCTCGTGCGCTGCACGCCGAAAGCGATCGATGCGATGGTCCTTTTCTGGCAGTGAACTGTGCGGGTATACCCTCCGAATTATTGGAGAGTGAATTGTTTGGCCACACCGCTGGCGCGTTTACCGGTGCCCAGCGGGCCCGCAAGGGGCTGTTTGCGGAGGCGGAGGGTGGCACCTTGCTGTTGGACGAAATCGGTGAAATGCCGGGGGCGATGCAGTCGAAGCTGTTGCGTATCCTTCAGGACGGGCGAGTGCGACCGGTCGGGGAAAACCGTGAACGCCAGATCGATGTTCGTATCGTGGCCGCCACCAACCGGGACCCGGTCGCCGATATTGAATCCGGTTTGTTCCGGGCAGATCTGTTTTACCGGCTGGAAACATTTTCTTTCG
>DDNV01000029.1:566-1471 GCA_002341315.1 Cellvibrionales bacterium UBA2511 | reverse complement strand
AACATTTTCTTTCGAGGTCCCGCCACTGGCCCGTCGCGGGGATGATATTGATCTGCTCGCCGCCCACTTTCTGGCGCGCTTCGGCGCATTGGCGGAGCCCCGGGTAACCGGGATCACCCCGGCGGCGCTGCGCTGTTTACGCCATTATCCCTTTCCTGGCAATGTTCGAGAATTGTCCAATGCCATCGAGCGCGCGGTGGCCTTTGCCCGTGGGGAAGAAGTCGATATCGATGATTTGCCGGAGCGTATCCGCAGTTATCGAGGTGCCGGCCAGGCAGTGGACAGAGCTACTTTCGATGAGCCGATTGAAGTGCAGCAACTGCTTCCCCTGAAGGATGTGGAAAGACGTTATGTTCGTTATGTGCTGGAGAGACTGGAGGGCAACAAACGGCGCACGGCCGAGCTGCTGGGTATTGGCCGCCGCACACTCTACCGTTACCTGGAGGATGATGACTGAGCAGGATTGACCCTGTTGTAATGTCACATGTGCCATATTGACACGCTTGAGTGGTGGCCCAATAACACACCGATGTACCTGAAAACCGCGACTAGCGGTACTTTTGCTACTTGGCATGGTGGTTGCTGAAGGATTTGTGAAATCAACAAGCCTGACAAGGAGGCACTATGACTTTCAAACAGATCGCGACCACCACATTGTTTTCGGCCCTGCTTTTATCTGCCCCGGCTGCAATGGCCCAGGACCCACAGGGTTACGGCCAGCCGCCGCAGAGTGCTGCTGCAGCGCAGCCTGCCGATGATGCCACCGTCACCAGTTTTGCCGAGGCAATGGGTGAGGTACAGGTCATTCAGCAGAAGTTTTCGGAACAGCTCCAGGGAGTAGAGGACAACGACAAGGCCCGTGAACTGCAGATGAAAGCGCAGGAAGAAATGGTCACAGCCGTGGA
>DDNV01000029.1:0-462 GCA_002341315.1 Cellvibrionales bacterium UBA2511 | reverse complement strand
CGGATGGATCAGGATCCGGCGCTGAGGGAAAAAGTAGAGAAAAAGCTTCAGTCCCTGTAACGGACGACACTCACTATGGGCCGGCTCCAGCCGGCCCAATACTATGGACAGTTAGTTGCCAAGGCCCCGACGATACTCCCAGTCATACGTCGGGGTTTTTTTGTGTATGCAGAATGGGGCTCGTTGGCAGTAGGGTTATTCTCCCTACGGGTTACCTGTTGTGGTAAGAACATCTTCCCCGGTCCGTTGGCGGATCTGCTCTCTCTGCTGCTCTGCAAGCTGCTCCTCATGGTGACTGAGGCTGCTCCCGACCCAGCTGTCCATCAGCTTTGCGGTGACCAGGTCCCCGCTGACATTGATGGCTGTGCGACACATGTCGAGTATCCGGTCAACCCCCATGATCAGCGCGATACCCGCAGCCGGTATGCCGACACTGTCGAGCACCATGGCGAGTATGACAAT
>DDNV01000003.1:1683-9709 GCA_002341315.1 Cellvibrionales bacterium UBA2511 | reverse complement strand
ATAGACAGCGACTGAACCATCCTGTTGGCGGAATGCCGGAGGAAAGAGATCCGGCGCCAGTGTGGCAAACAGACTGTATAGCCAGGCGGCTCCGGTGCCGATGGCAATCAGGGTAAACATGTTCAGGTTGCGACGTAAAATGGACTTCCAGCCACGCTGGAAGAATGGCCATCCCGCCCACAACACCACGGGGGTGGCGAGCAGCAATTGCACCCAGTTGGAAACCTGCGGTGATATCAGACTGTCGGTGTGAAAGAAGTGGCTGCTCATTTCGAGGATAAAGACCGGTAGCGCCAATATCAGCCCAAGCCAGAAGCGCCGGTTCATATCGAGTAGTTCCGCCGAGGGTTCGCTGTCGGCAGTGATTTCTTCCGGTTCCAGCGCCATCCCGCAGATGGGGCAATCGCCTGGCCCCTGCTGTTGAATTTCGGGGTGCATGGGGCAGGTAAAGAGTGCCCCGGGCAGGGTCTTTTGTTCTGCGGGCGAGCCGTCTAGATAGGGTACGGGGTCGTTTTCAAACTTTTCCCGGCAGCGGGCGGCACAGAAATACCAGGTTTTACCCGCATATTGGGAAAAATGCCGGGCTTCCCGTGGGTTGACGGTCATGCCACAGACGGGATCTTTTGTTTCAGCGGTTTCGGTTGTATCAGAGATCGCTCATTCTCCCTGTCTGGGTAGCCAGCCGCATCACTTCGTGTTCCTCCATTTCGAGTAACGATTCCAGCAGGCCTCTGGCTTCGGGAATTTCCGCTTTACTGGATAGCGTCCGGTAAAGGTCAATCATCTGCTCGTGCAGGCTGAAAACCTCCTGACAGATATCATCAAAACCCAGCTTGCCAAAAGGGATTTCGCAGGGTTGGGAGATCTTGATCGGTTGGTGTGACAGATAGTCGTAAACGTAGGTCTGCATCGCTTTCTGGTCTGCCTGCAGTTCAAACTGGGCGACCATTCTCTCCATCTCTGCCTCGTGATTCGACAGATAGGCAAGCAATAATTTGGCACGTTCTTCCTGATTCTCGCCGATACCCTTATCGAGACAATGTGCCAAATGCGCATGCAGTTGGCGGGTCCAGTCGATCAGTTCGGCAAAGGTTTTGATGTCCATCCTTACTCCTGTTGTTTTATTGTTCAGTCTCAATGATTATTTTCAGTGGTTAAAGCAATACTTTTATACAGTGCTAAATGATTCCCTGCCAACCCAATGTCTACCCTACGAACAGGGACCGGTATGCGGTGATGGCTTAACCAGGTGTAAACAGATTGTCATGACGTTGTCCCAGCTCTCGTCCATCGCCAGTTGATTACCTCTGGCATATCCTGCCCGTATTCATTGATATAGGACTTGTGCTCGGTCAACTTGGTATGGAGTTGTTGCTTCAACTCAATCCCCTGGCGACCGGTATGGGGCAGGTGGTCGATGGCTGCCATCGCCAGATGGAATCGGTCCAGCCTGTTTCGAACCGTCATATCAAAGGGCGTGGTGGTAGAACCTTCCTCCTGGAACCCGTGTACATGCAGGTTCTGGTGATTATGGCGCCGATAGGTGAGCCGGTGAATCAGCAGCGGATAGCCGTGGTAGGCAAAAATAATCGGTTTGTCCGCCGTAAACAAGGCATCGAAGTTGGCATCGCACAAGCCGTGAGGATGCTTGCTGTCGGGCAGCAGGCGCATCAGATCCACCACATTGACGACCCGGATTTTCACCGCCGGCAATGCTTCGCGCAGGATGGATACGGCTGCCATGGTCTCCAGGGTAGGTACATCACCGCAGCAGGCCATCACCACATCCGGTTCTTCTTCCCCCTCATTGCCGGCCCAGGACCAGATGCCGATACCGGCGGAGCAGTGTTTGACCGCCTGATCCATGGTCAGCCACTGGGGTGCGGACTGCTTGCCGGCTACGATGACATTCACGTAGTTGCGGCTGCGCAGGCAGTGATCGGTAACCGACAGCAGGGTATTGGCATCCGGCGGCAGATAAACGCGGATGATTTTGGCCTGTTTGTTGGCAACCACGTCGATGAAGCCCGGATCCTGGTGACTGAAGCCATTGTGGTCCTGGCGCCAGACATGGGATGACAGCAGGTAATTGAGGGACGCTATCGGTGGTCGCCAGGCGATATCGCCGGCCACATCCAGCCATTTGGCATGCTGGTTGAACATGGAATCGACAATGTGAATAAAGGCCTCATAGCAGGAAAAAAAGCCGTGTCGACCCGTCAGCAGGTAGCCTTCCAGCCAGCCTTCACACTGGTGCTCACTGAGCATTTCCATCACCCGGCCATCGGCTGCCACATGCTCGTCACCGGGCAGAATTTCGGCGGTGGAACAGCGGTTGGTCACCTCGAATACCGCATTCCAGCGGTTTGAATTGGTTTCATCCGGGCTGAATACCCGGAAGTTTTCCGGGTTGTGGGTGATGACATCGCGGATAAACTGTCCCTGCACCCGGGTGGATTCACAGTCCACTCCACCGGGTGTCTCCACAGCGACGGCATAGTCTCTGAAATCCGGCAGGCTAAGGTCCTTCAATAGCAGTCCGCCGTTGCTGTGTGGGTTGGCACCCATACGGCGTTCACCCTTGGGTGCCAGCGCTGCCAGTTCATCAATGAGCTTGCCCTGTTGGTCGAACAGTTCCTCGGGGCGGTAACTCCGCAACCAGTTTTCCAGTATTTCCAGGTGTCCGGGATGACGCATATTCCCCATCGGCACCTGATGGGCGCGGAAGGTGCCCTCGGCAGGTTTGTCATCGACAGTTTCTGGACCCGTCCATCCTTTTGGGGAACGAAGAATGATCATTGGCCAGCGGGGGCGCACTTTAAAGCCGTTGCTGCGGGCTTCAGCCTGAATCCGGTTAATCTCGGCGATGGCACTGTCGAGTGTTTCCGCCATCTGTTGATGCATCGCCTCCGGGGAGTTACCTTCCACAAAGTAGGGTTTGTAACCGTAGCCGGTAAACAATGCTTCCAGCTCATCATGAGGAATTCTGGCCAGTACGGTAGGCCCGGCAATCTTATAACCGTTCAGGTGCAGGATGGGCAGAACTGCGCCGTCGTGCACGGGATTCAGAAACTTGTTGGAGTGCCAGCTGGTAGCCAGGGGGCCGGTTTCTGCTTCGCCATCGCCCACGACACAGGCCACGATCAGGTCCGGATTGTCAAACGCAGCGCCGAATGCGTGGGAGAGCGCATAGCCCAGCTCGCCGCCCTCATGGATTGAGCCGGGGGTTTCCGGCGCCACATGACTGGGAATCCCACCGGGGAATGAGAACTGCTTGAACAGCCGTTTCATCCCGATTTCATCCGGGGAGACTTCCGGGTAGGTTTCACTGTAAGTGCCCTCCAGCCAGGTATTGGCCACAATGCCCGGTCCGCCGTGGCCTGGGCCTGTGATGTAGAGGATGTTGAGATCCAGCGCTTTGATAACCCGGTTGAGATGCACGTAAATAAAATTCAGTCCGGGCGTGGTGCCCCAGTGGCCGAGTAGCCGGGGCTTGATATGTGCCTGTTTCAGCGGTTCTCTGAGCAGCGGATTATCCAGCAGGTAGATCTGTCCCACTGACAGATAATTGGCAGCACGCCAGTAGGCATCGATTTTGTGCAGATGTTCCGCTGTCAGTGGCTGGTGATTCCGTACCTTGCCACTGTCCGCTGAATGTCGGTGTTGCATAGAATGTCACCTTGCCCGGTAAGAGTCTTCATCATAGTCAAAAAAGCCGGTCCTCAGCCACTGTTGACTGTGGGGTATGAACGATCCTGACTGAGTACCACTCGGTCGGGCTGTAGGTCGTCAGGGCGGGAATTGCAGGAGGCGGTGGACAGATCTGGCGATAATCAGCGCTTCATCGGTAGCAATCACGCGCACAGTGACCGCGCTGGTTGCGGTTGAGATCACCGCAGCATTGTCGGCATTGGCCTGGGGGGCCAGAGTAATGCCGAGATAGCCGAGTCCCTCGCAGATACGTGCGCGGATAGCCGGCGCATTCTCGCCGATACCACCGCTGAACACCAGTGTGTCAAGCCCCTCCAGGGCAGCGGTATAGCCGCCGAGCCACTTTTTGGTCTGATAACAGAACAGTGCCAGCGCCTCCCGTGCCCGGTTGTCGGTATCTTCCATGGCCAGCAGTTTCCGCACATCAGCGCTGGTTTCAGAGACGCCCAGCAGGCCCGACTCCTGACTGGCGAGCCGTTGGAATTCTGTCGCAGTGATATTCTCCCGTTGCTCAAGATAGCTGGCCACGCCGGGTTCCAGATCCCCCGAACGGCTGCTCATGGGCAACCCGGAGGTCGGTGTGAACCCCATGCTGGTATCAATGCTTTTGCCATTGCGGACAGCGGCGAGGCTGGCGCCATTGCCGAGGTGGGCAAGAATCACCCGGCCTGCTGTTGCCGCTGGGTCGCCGAGGCTGACCAGTTCTTCCATCAGGTAGTTATAGGACAGGCCGTGAAAACCATAGCGTCGCACGCCCAACGCCTCGAAGCGGCGGGGAATGGGCAGCAGTTGTGCCACCCGAGGCATGCTGGTGTGGAACGCCGTATCAAAGCAGGCCACCTGTGGCAGGGAGGGAAAACGTTCCTGCAACACCTCGATCAACGCCAGCTCGCGGGGCAGATGTTCTGGTGCGAAGTGACTGATGCCTGCCAGTTCGGCCAGCAGTGCCGGGGTAATTCGCTCCGGCTCGGTATGAGACAGGCCGTGGACCAGTCGATGGCCGATCGCCTGAACCGATGAAATGCCCCCCGAGGCCTCCAGCCAGTCCACAAAAGACGCGGCCATCGCCGTGGGGTCGGCAGGTATGTCGATGGTCCTGTCGATGGTTTCGCCGGAAATATCCACCATGATCAATCGGGTTCCGGGGATACCGATTCGCTCAATCCGGCCATGCAGTACCTGTTGCAATGGCTCTTCAGCCCGGTAATGGGCAAAGCGGATACTGGAAGAGCCCGCATTAATGATCAGAATGGTCGGCTTGATTGCATCCAAAAAGCTATCTCCCGGTGTTGAATCTGAGGGTCGTGTCGTCGTCCCGATTAACCGGCCTGGCATATGGATGTGTCAAGTTGAGTCAGTCCGGTTAATGCTATTACCCAACAAAAAAACGTATCTCTGCCATTTAAGAAGATCACGAATTTTCCTTAAGACAGTCACGAGTTTTCCGTTCCATGACTTTTGTGGCAGGGAGCGGTACGGGTTTTTCGAGCGCCGCTTCCTCTTTCTCCCTCCTCTTTCTCCTTCCACTTTCGCCTAATTGTTGCAGATACACCATGGGGGCTATCTTTCAAATAGAATAGGGACTTTCAGTTAGCGTAATGGCTTTCAGTTAGCGTAATGGCTTTCAGTTAGCGTAATGGCTTTCAGTTAGCGTAACGGCCTTAAGTTTAGCGTAAGGCTTTCGGCTAGAGTTACGGGTAATTGTGTTGAGGCAGGTTTTATGACCGTCAGTGTTGAAGTGGCTGCAATCAGAGAATTTCTTGCCGGGTGCCCACCCTTTGATGAGCTCCCCGCAGAGATGCTCGGGCGCGCCGCCAGCAAAGTGCAGATTGCCTATTATCGTGCCGGTGATCCCGGCGCGGTCCTCGACTATTCCAGCCCGCGCCTGTATGTGGTTCGCACGGGTGCGTTTGAGGTGCGTGACAGCGAGGGGCAGTTGCTCGATCGGGTGGAACCCGGCGGTTACTTTGGTTACCCGTCGTTGCTGACCGGCGACGCTATCACCAACCAGCTGACAGTGATTGAGGATGGACTGGTCTACCAGCTCGACGGGGACCTGTTTCAGGCGTTGCGCTCTGCCTTTCGACCCTTCGATCGTTTCTTCAATCGCGCGCATGCCAACCGTTTGCGCCATGCCGTGCGGTTTCGCGAACAGAGTTATCAACTTACCCGTCGGGTTGGCGACATTTGTTCACGCCAGCCGGTGGTCGCGTTAGCCGGTCAGACTGTGGCCGAGGTGGCGAAATTGATGACAGCTGAGCGGGTATCATCGGTGATCGTAATAGATGACAGAGACCGGTTGTATGGTCTGGTGACCGATCGCGATTTGCGTATTCGTGTGGTTGCCGAAGGTCGCAGTGCGGACACCCCCCTGGCCGACATCATGACCACGGACCTGGTCAGTGTCTCAGCGGAGAGCCTGGTCTTTGAAGCCACACTGTTGATGACCGAGCACAACATTCACCACTTGCCAGTACTTCGCGACGGCAGTCCCGTCGGGATGGTGACCACCACCGATCTAATCAAGGCACAGAAAGCGGACCCCGTTCTTTTGATTGGTGAAATCGGCCATCAGGAGACGGTGGCCGGTTTGCAACGGGTGTCGCGTGATATTCCGGAATTGCTGGGTAGCCTGATCCGGGCTGGTGCCAGTGCTGACCAGGTTGGCCGTTTGCTGACCACTGTGACCGATGCCTTGACCCGGCAACTGATCCATCAGGCAATGGGCAAGCTGGGTGCTGCGCCGACGGCCTTTGCCTGGTTGGCCTTCGGTTCACAGGGCCGGCAGGATCAGGCCGCGATTTCCGATCAGGACAACGGCCTGTTACTCAGTGACGGAGCGACCGGGGAGGACGACAGTTACTTTAAAGCACTGGCGACTTATGTGAACGACGGTCTGGATCGCTGCGGTTACAAGTACTGTCCCGGGGAAGTGATGGCTACTACCGATCGCTGGCGACAACCCCTGGCTGGTTGGAAGAAACAGTTTCTCGGCTGGATTAATCAGCCGTCTACAAAAGCACTGATGCACGCCAGTATTTTCTTTGACATGCGCTGTGTTTTTGGTGACAGGGTCCTGTTTTCGGACCTCCAACAGACGGTGTGTAGCGCCGCCAGGGGAAACGAAATTTTTCTGGCCAACCTCACTGCCAACGCCCTGAAACTGACCCCCCCGATGGGTTTTTTCAAACATTTTGTGCTGGAGCACAGCGGTGAGCACAAACACGCGTTTGACATGAAGTTGCGAGGCATCATGCCGATCAATGATATCGCCCGAATTCATGCGCTCGCCACGGGCTCCACTGAAATACATACACTGGCCCGTTTGCGTGAAGCGGCCAGCAACCGACAGATCACCCTGAAAGATGCCCGCAACCTGATCGATGCCCACGAGTTTATTTCCCGATTGCGACTGGAACACCAGGGGGCGATGTTGAAGGCGGGCAGCAAGCCGGACAATTATCTCGATCCGAAAACACTATCGTCTCTGTCCCGTCACCAGTTGAGGGATGCGTTCGCAGTTGTTACCAGCGCCCAGGCCGCGCTGCGAGTCAAGTTTACCCGCGGATTGATGTAATGTTGGCCGGTTGGACTTACCAGCTGAAGCAAAAGCGCTATCTGGCCCGGTGTCAGCATGGCCGGATGCGGGAATACCTGCGGGCTGCTGCCCCGTCCAGAAAAGCGGATTTCAGAAAGAGCTGTTATCTGGCGGTGGATCTCGAGATGACCGGGATGGAGGTCGACTCAGATCATATCCTGAGCATCGGTTTCGTACCGATAGACAATATGAGGGTCATGCTGGCCGGTGCCCGGCACATTCTGGTACGCAGTTCCCTCGGCGTTGGTCAGAGTGCCGTGATCCACGGTATTCACGACAGGGATATGGTCGGTGCCAGCTCCCTGTCCGAGGCCATGGATTGTCTGCTGGAGGCGCTGCAGGGCAGGGTGCTGTTGCTCCACTACGCGGCCCTCGATCTGGCTTTTTTACAGGAGGCCAGCCAGCGTCTTTACGGCGTGCCACTGCTGGCGATGGTGGTGGATACTCTGGTGCTCGAAAATCAGCGACTGCAACGCAACAGTACCGGTCAACATGGGCAGGGTCTGCGGTTGTCGGATTGTCGCCGCCGCTACAACCTGCCCGATTATCATGCCCATAATGCGCTGGTGGACGCCGTCGCAACAGCAGAGCTGTTTCTTGCGCAAGTCGCTCAATGGTTCGGACGTGAGCACGCATCGCTGGCCCGGATAGTGTCCGGTTAAGATGTATCCGGGCTTGTCGGATAGAGCTTTGCCCAGGAAAAATCCCTGTGACCTG
>DDNV01000003.1:1073-1598 GCA_002341315.1 Cellvibrionales bacterium UBA2511 | reverse complement strand
GAAAAATCCCTGTGACCTGTTATGCAAAGGTCGAATAGATGCTAGGCTTCATCTCCTTTAATCTGGACCCCATAGAACTGATAACGAGAGGGAGGATTTCATGTCCGCAACCAATGTTCGTCCCGTCCCCGACGACTTCGCCACCCAGGCGCATATCGATGCTGAAACCTACGAGCGCATGTATCGCCATTCCATTGAGCACCCGGATGAATTCTGGGCCAAGGAAGCCGAACTGTTTCTCGATTGGGAAACACGCTGGAATGAGGTATGTGATTACGATTTCAACACCGGTGAAGCCAGCTGGTTTTCCGGTGGCAAACTGAATGTGACGGTCAACTGTATTGATCGTCATCTGGCGGAGCGCGGCGACAAGGTTGCACTGATCTGGGAGGGCGATCACCCGCTGGAAAGTACCGAAATCACCTATAACGAGCTCAGTGAACAGGTCAATAAACTGGCCAATGTGCTGAAATCCCGGGGTGTAAAAAAGGGTGATCGAGTCTGTATTTACATGCCGATGATTCC
>DDNV01000003.1:276-872 GCA_002341315.1 Cellvibrionales bacterium UBA2511 | reverse complement strand
ATGCTGGCCTGTGCCCGCATTGGCGCGGTTCACTCTGTGGTATTCGGCGGATTTTCTCCCGATGCCCTGAAAGACCGGATACTCGACTCGGATTGTCAGGTGCTGATCACAGCGGATGAAGGACTGCGCGGCGGCAAGAAAATTCCATTGAAAGCCAATGCCGATCAGGCTTTGCGGAGTTGCCCCAATGTACATACCTGCCTGGTGGTGGAGCGAACCCGTTCTCTGGTGGAGTGGGACGATAATCGCGATATCTGGTATCACGAAGAAATGATGGAGGCGAATGAGTACTGTGCGCCGGAACTGATGGATGCAGAGGATCCACTTTTCATCCTCTACACTTCCGGTTCCACCGGGATGCCAAAGGGCGTGATGCACACCACCGCCGGTTATTTATTGCAATGTGCCATGACCCACAAATATGTATTCGATCACAAGGAAGATGACATTTACTGGTGTACTGCCGATGTGGGCTGGATTACTGGCCACAGTTATATTGTGTACGGTCCACTCTGCAATGGCGGGACTTCGCTGTTGTTTGAAGGCGTTCCCACTTATCCCAATGCTTCCCGTTTCTGGCAGGTGGTCGAGAAGCA
>DDNV01000003.1:0-134 GCA_002341315.1 Cellvibrionales bacterium UBA2511 | reverse complement strand
TTCTGGCAGGTGGTCGAGAAGCACCGCGTCACTATCTTTTACACTGCACCCACGGCCATTCGTGCGCTGATGGGGGCCGGTGATGATTATGTCAAAAAAGCCGACCTCAGTTCCCTGCGATTGCTGGGTACGGT
>DDNV01000023.1:21033-21272 GCA_002341315.1 Cellvibrionales bacterium UBA2511 | reverse complement strand
ACCATCGCCTTCGGCCTGCGCAATGTCACCGACAAAGACCTGGCCCTGCAATCCATGCTTCGGGTACTGAAACCCGGCGGCAGACTGCTGGTGCTGGAATTCTCGACCCCCACCAGTGGCCTGTTGGGCAAATTCTACGACTTTTACTCTTTCAACCTGTTGCCGAGAATTGGTCAGTTGGTCGCCCACGACGCTGACAGCTATCAGTATCTGGCAGAGTCCATTCGCATGCACCCGGA
>DDNV01000023.1:19906-20831 GCA_002341315.1 Cellvibrionales bacterium UBA2511 | reverse complement strand
CACAACATGACCGGCGGCATCGTTGCCCTTCATCGGGGTTTCAAACCCTGATGTTTGATTTCCTGAAACACAATCCGCTGCAGGCGCTGCACAGCTCTGCACTCATGGCTGTGGAAACGGCGATCAACAGTAGCCTGAAGTACGATTCCGCCACCCGGAAAGCCCTCGGCGAAATGAACGGGCAGGTTCTTGAAATCAACTGCACCCTGCCGCCACTAAGCTTCTACGTCATCTTCGGAGCAGACAGTGTCAGCCTGCTCTCCCGTTATGAGGGAACGGCAAATACCAGCCTGCGTGGAACCGCCCTGTCACTCGCTGCACTGGCGACAAACGGCGAGGACAAAGTCTCCTTTTACGGCACGGGTGTCGAAGTAGAGGGCGACCACGATCTGCTCCGGCAGATACGCAGGATTCTCAAACACCTGGATGTGGACTGGGAGGCCGCACTGGCAAAACTGATTGGTGATGTACCAGCCCATCTGGTGGGAGAGTCCCTGCGCAATGCGGCATCATGGCAGACACAAACAGCCAAACGCGCCGCCAGTGCCGCCGCTGAGTTCGCCCAGGAGGAAATACGACTGACCCCCAGTGCCAACGAAGTGGCGCATTTCAGGACGCAGGTTCGCCAACTGAGTACGGATGTGGACCGACTGGCTGCCCGCATCCACAAACTCAGTCTCAAGCTAGACCCCCAACCCCGGAACAGCGACTAGCCATGTCAAGAATCCGTCGGCTCAGCACGATCCTGCGCACCACCATTCGTTACCGACTGGACACCTTTCTCGATGCAGACAGACTGCCCTGGGCCGTGCGGCTACTTCTGAAGCTCAACCGGCTGTTGCCCGCACCAAAACAACCGCGTGGCGAACGTTTGCGGCAGGCCATGGAAGATCTCGGACCCATTTTCATCAAGTTCGGCCAATTG
>DDNV01000023.1:18806-19800 GCA_002341315.1 Cellvibrionales bacterium UBA2511 | reverse complement strand
TTTTCATCAAGTTCGGCCAATTGCTGTCTACCCGGCCAGATCTGATCCCATCGGATATCTGCCAACAACTGGACAAACTGCAGGACAATGTCCCGCCTTTCGACAAAGCCCACTTTGTCACCATCGTCGAGCAGGCGCTCGAGAACAGTGTCGACAACCTGTTTCTGCACTTTGACCGGGAGCCCCTGGCCTCCGCCTCCGTGGCGCAGGTCCATGCAGCGACACTGCACAACGGGCGTGAAGTGGTCGTCAAGGCCATTCGGCCCGGTATCGAAAAAACTATCGATCAGGATATCCGGCTACTGTTCACCATGGCCCAGTGGCTCGAAACCAATACCGTCGATGGCCGTAGAATGCGCTTGACCGAAGTGGTCAGCGACTACCGGAACACCATTCTCGATGAACTCAACCTGCAACGGGAAGGCGCCAATGCCTCCATGTTGCGGCGCAATTTTGACCGCTCGCCGCTACTCTACGTACCCGAGGTATTCTGGTCACACACCAATGAAAAAGTGCTGGTGATGGAACGCATCTACGCGATACCGGTCACGGATATCACCACCCTGCAACAGCACGAGACCAACTTTAAAGTACTTGCCGAACGCGGCGTGGAAATCTTTTTCACCCAGGTGTTCGAGCACAACTTTTTTCATGCCGACATGCATCCCGGCAATATATTTGTCGATCCGGAAGACCCGCAGCAACCAAAATACCTGGCGGTGGACTGCGCCATTATGGGCACTCTGACTGAGGCCGATCAGTATTATCTGGCCCGCAATCTACTGGCCATCTTCCGCCGCGACTATCAACAGGTGGCAGAACTCCATGTTCTGTCAGGCTGGGTTCCGGAGGGCACCAATGTGGGTGAGTTTGCCGCCGCCATACGCACGGTCTGCGAGCCCATTTTCGAGCGCCCTTTGCGTGAAATCTCCTTTGGGCTGCTATTGGTCAACCTGTTTCGCACTGCCCGGCGCTTCGATATGGAAGTACAGCC
>DDNV01000023.1:12896-18687 GCA_002341315.1 Cellvibrionales bacterium UBA2511 | reverse complement strand
CGCTTCGATATGGAAGTACAGCCATCGCTGGTGTTGCTGCAGAAAACCCTGCTCAATATCGAGGGTCTCGGCCGTCAGCTGTATCCGGATCTGGATCTGTGGGCCACGGCCCATCCCTTCCTGGAGCGCTGGCTGAAAGAACGCTTCAAGCCAAACGCCCTGATGGAACAACTCAAACGCCACGGCCCGGAATGGCTGGAGCAGTTTCCCCAGCTACCCCAGCTGGTTTTTCAGACCCTGGAACGCCTGCAGGCAAAAGAAGTTGGCCTGCAGGAAATTCCTGCCAGTGTTCCGGCCAGGCCGGGACAACGCCGACGAACCCTGCTCGGCGCGGCTCTGGTCGGTATTGGTCTGGGCAGTGCCTTTCCCGAATGGACGCATACCATCCAGCAAATGCCTGCCGGTAGCCTGGCTCTGGTGGGAATCGGTGTGCTGTTATTGATAGTGCGCTGACGGTCGCCCTGAAAAATCCGTATTGCCGATCCAACCACAAGTGTCATAATGGCCGCCATGACTGACTTTCTCGATCAAATCACCTGGAATGAAGATGGCCTGCTCCCCGCTGTTGCACAGGACGCCGAGTCGGGGCGTATCCTGATGATGGCCTGGATGAACCGAGAGGCATTGGAACTCACCGCCGCTGAGGGTCGCGCCGTGTACTGGTCCCGCTCCCGTCAAAAACTGTGGCGCAAGGGTGAAGAATCCGGTCATATTCAGCGGGTCCGGGAAATCCGTCTGGACTGCGATGGCGACGTTATTGTGTTACAGATTGAACAGCTCGGTGGTATCGCCTGCCACACCGGGCGCGTATCCTGTTTTTATCGTGTCCTGAAAAACGGGCAGTGGCACACTGTGGACCCTGTTATCAAAGATCCCGGAGACATTTATTCATGAGCAGTTGCCGTGATGATATATTGACCCGATTAAGCCAGATACTGGAAGATCGCAAAGGCTACTCGCATCAGGAGTCTTATGTGGCCAGCCTGCACCACAAGGGTTTGAACAAAATCCTGGAAAAGGTAGGCGAAGAATGTACTGAAACGATTCTGGCCGCCAAGGATGCAGCGGCCACCAATGACAACAGCAAAGTGATTTATGAAACCGCAGATCTCTGGTTTCACTCGCTGGTGATGCTGTCCCATCTCGGCGAAGGCCCTGAACCGGTTCTCAGGGAACTGGAACGACGCTTCAATCTGTCGGGCCTCGAAGAGAAAGCGCAACGCAATTCAACCTGATTGACAAGAGAGAAAGTTATGGGCTTTGGCTGGCAGGAACTGTTAATTATTCTGATTATCGTGGCGCTGATTTTTGGCACCAAAAAACTTCGTGGTATCGGCACTGACATCGGCGGTGCCGTCAAAGGCTTCAAAGAATCCATGTCCGGCGATTCGGACAAGGAACCTGAACACCTTGACGACAGCAAATCGGCCAATACCCAGATGAATACCGATGACAGCGCCGCGTCGACCGGCGAAAAGAAAACCACAGAGCAGTAAGCGTGACAGCGATCTTGCAGATATTGCCGTATGTTTGATATTGGCTTTGCCGAATTATTAGTCATCGCCGTTGTGGCGCTGGTTGTCATGGGACCGGAACGTCTGCCCCAGACCCTGCGCACCATGGGCCTCTGGATTGGCAGGATCCGCCAGACATTTTCCTCCGTACGACAGGAACTCGAAAACGAAGTCGGCATGGATGATATTCGCCGACAGTTGCACAACGAAAAACTGATGCGCGATCTGAAAAACGCCAAAGCGGAGTTCGAGAACCTGCCCGACCCACAGGACACCAAACCTGACACGGATGAACGGTCAGCCGAGCCAGCTGACACGCCGACGAAACCAAACCATGAGTGAAGAGAAACTGCTGAGCCAACCCTTCATCGGCCATATCATTGAATTGCGCAATCGTCTGTTGCGCTCTGTCATTGTCGTGCTGTTGATTTTTCTGGGGCTTTTTTCTTTCAGCAACGACCTCTACCTGTATATTTCAGAACCCCTCAGGCTACACCTGCCCGTTACTTCATCGATGATTGCCACCGATGTTGCATCACCGTTTCTCACACCCTTTAAATTGACGCTGGTGTTGTCACTCTTTGCCGCCATGCCCTTTATTCTGTATCAGGTATGGGCCTTTGTAGCCCCCGGGCTTTACCAGCGCGAAAAGAAAATTGTACTGCCCCTGTTTTTTTCCAGCGTTCTGCTGTTCTACGGCGGAATGGCTTTCGCTTACTATGTGGTATTCCCCCTGGTTTTCATGTTCTTCACCAGTGTCGGCCCGGAAGGCGTGGCCGTCATGACGGATATTCGCAGCTATCTGGATTTCGTCCTGAAACTTTTTTTTGCGTTTGGCATCAGTTTTCAAATCCCGATCGGCGTGGTAATCCTGACTTGGATGGGCATGATCGAACCGGACCAGCTGGCTAACAAACGTCCCTATGTATTTGTTATCTGTTTTGTATTCGGCATGTTGCTCACTCCCCCGGATGTTCTGTCCCAGACCCTGCTTGCCGTACCCATGTGGCTATTATTTGAAGTGGGTATCCTGTTTGGCCGGTGTATCAAACCACGCTCAACTACCGGCGACAACAATCGGGCCTGACCCGCTTTATCATCTATAGCGAGTGCACCATTAACGCCACCTCCGTGGCAAAAACAGTGCACGCTTTCTGATCCGGTCCATCTTTCGACCTCTGACGACAAAAACAAAAAACCTTTTTTTTCAATGTATTAAGCGTATTTTCTAGGTTGGCATCTATTATGCATTGACATAGACAGCCGTCCCAAAGTCTCTTTCTTGCCGGGTAACGGCAACACACCAAGTTCCAGGTAATGAAGCCTGCCGAGTCACTTGTTTTAACAGTGGTCCGACAGGCTTTTTTTATTGAACAGGCAACGAATGGTCGCCACAACATCAAGCACTATTGGTTATTGTGAACCCCCTGATGCCAGCACCCTTGAGCTGGCACAGGTAGCCCGCAATGACGTCGGCATTATTGTCATAGGCGCAGGTCCTGTCGGCATGCGCTTTACCCACGATCTTCTCGCCAGAAAACCCCAACTGGCTGTTCACCTGTTCGGTGACGAAGCCTGTAAGCCCTACAACCGGATTCAGCTCTCCGCCCTGTTGGCTGGCGAGATTAACCGGGATGATATCGATCTGCCGTTGCCCGCTATCGATAATCACCCCAATTTCCGGTTTACCAGCGCCGCCATCGTGGACATTGACCGCGAACGGAAAACCGTTACCGATACCAGCGGCACCCGCTTCCACTATCACAAGTTGGTGCTGGCGACCGGTGCCCGCGCTCATATTCCCAACATTCCGGGTATCCAGCGCCAGGGCGTATTCAGTTTTCGCAGTCTCAAGGACACCGAAAGTCTCTATGCGCGAATCCTCCGCTCTCGTCATATTGTCGTGGTGGGCGGTGGCCTGTTGGGACTGGAGGCCGCCAAGGGGCTGCTCAAATTCAATACCAGCGTCACCGTGGTTCAGCAGAGTTCGCGACTGATGAACCGGCAGCTGGATGAGCAGGCAGCAGCGCTTCTCGAAGCCGAAGTCCGCGCACTGGGTATCCAGGTTATCACCCATTCCGGTGTGCGCTCAGTGGAGGGCTTTGAGCATGTCACAGGGGTCATCACCCGGGACGGGGAGATGATTCAATGCGATACCGTGTTGTTCTGTACCGGTATCACGCCAAACCTGGAGCTGGCTCGAAAGGCCCGTATCCCGGTGGGTACTGGCATTCTGGTCAATGACCAGATGAGGACATCGGATCCCGATATTTTTGCTATCGGTGAGTGCTGCGAACACCTTGGCGTCACTTATGGGCTAGTCAACCCCGGTTACGAACAGGCGGCGGTGACCGCGGAAATCATTGCTGGCGAACCACAGGAAAACCTGCCGCGCTATCTGGGCTCCATGGCTATCAGCCACCTCAAGGTGGTCGGCACCAATGTCTGCAGTCTCGGGGAAATCAGCGAGTTACCCAGCAGGCCCTTCCAGAGAGAACTTCAATATTTTGACAAGCCCAGTGGGGCCTACCGGAAGCTGGTGCTGCTCCGGGGCAAGATCATCGGCGCGGTGGCTATTGGCAACTGGCCAGAGTCCCGGCGTGTCCAGGAAGCCTATCAGAATGCACGCAAAATCCGGTTCTGGCACCTGCTGCGGTTTTATCTGACCGGCACCTTATGGGGCAAGGGCAGTGACGATATTGGCAACTGGCCCAGCGGCACGATTATTTGCCAGTGCAACAATATCAGTCGTGGCCAACTATCCAGTGCGATTGCCAATAATTGCAGCACACTGCCGGAACTCCAGAAGCACACCCGGGCCGGCACCGTCTGCGGTTCGTGCAAACCCCTGCTGCAGCAACTTTTGGGCGTTGCCAGCATGGAAAAAGAATCCGGGGCCACCACCCTCACCATCGGTGCACTGCTGGCCATCTCACTGGTGGCTGTAATCGCCTTCTGGCCGGAAGCAAAAGTGGCTGACAGCGTTCAACAACAGGGCTGGTTCGAGGGCGTCTGGAATGACAAGTTCTGGAAACAGGTCACGGGCTTTACGCTGCTGGGGCTGACAACCATTGGTTTGTTCATGTCACTGCGCAAACGCCTGTCCTGGAAATGGATGGGGAAATTTTCTGGATGGCGTCTGGTCCATGCCTCACTCGGTGTGTTGTGCTGTATCACACTGGTACTGCACAGCGGTTTTCACCTGGGGTCCAATCTCAATCAATTGCTGATCGTTAACTTTCTTGCAGTACTCCTGATGGGCGCCTTTACCAGTGGCGCCATTGGCCTTGGCCACAAACTGTCGACAGGGGCCGCGCAGGGCACAAGAAAGTCTATGCAATGGCTGCACATCATTGTGTCGTGGCCCCTGCCCGTCCTTTTGGCTTTACATATCCTCACCGTGTATTACTACTGATGCAGGGGCCGATGCATTGAAAAAAATCATCTGGGCCACATGGATTCTTGTCACGCTGTCGATAGCCGGCTACTACGGCTACATCCTGCTCAAGGCCGACAATAAACAGGCACTACTGATCGGCGAGACCAGCCATGGGCACTTCCAGATCGAACTGGCCTGTAGCAGTTGCCATACAGAGGCCTTTGGTGGTCCCGAACTCATTCAGGAAGCCTGTGTCGGCTGCCATGGTGCGGAGCTGGCAGAGGCCAACGATACGCACCCCAAAAAGAAGTTTACCGACCCGCGCAATGCAGACCGGCTCAGTGTGGTTGATGCCCGCTACTGTGTCAGCTGTCACACCGAGCACCGCAAAGAAATTACAGCCCCGATGGGAGTAACCCTGCCAGAGGATTATTGTTTCCACTGTCACACCGACGTCGGCGACGACCGGGAGAGCCATCGGGATCTGACCTTTGATAGTTGTGCCAGCGCAGGCTGCCACAACTATCACGACAACCGGGCACTCTTTGAAGACTTTCTCGTTCACAACCACGCGGGTCCATGGCTGAAAGAAATGGCTCGCCTCACCAATTCCAACGGCGCCAACATTCTCGCCAGTAAACGCATACCCGACCCACAGCCCGCATTCCCCGAACAGAAAATGGCCCACCCGGATATCCATGGAGAATGGTCTGGCAGCAACCATGCCGATGCCGGTGTGGACTGCGGTGGCTGTCACAGTGATGCCCGCTCCGGTGAATGGCTTGAGAAACCCGGCATTGCCCAATGCCAGACCTGCCATATTCAGGAAGCCGAAAGCTATAAATCGGGTAAACACGGTATGCGACTGGCTCAGTCCCTGCCCCCTATCCACCCTCCG
>DDNV01000023.1:11539-12730 GCA_002341315.1 Cellvibrionales bacterium UBA2511 | reverse complement strand
AAAATTGCCCTTCAAGGAGACAGCGATGTCTCTACAGCAGGGTTGCAACAGCTGCCACAGTGCACACCGGACAGACACCCTGTTTGCCGCCAGCGAAGCCTGTCTGACCTGCCACAACGACGAACACTCACTTGGGTTTGAGGCATCGCCCCACGGACAGCTGTTAACCCGGGCCATCGCCGGTGTCATTCCGGTGGAACAGGCAGTCAGCTGTGCCACCTGTCATATGCCGAGAACGGAAAGCATTATCGATGGGGAGGCAGTGGTACAGGTCAATCACAACCAGAACCACAACCTGCGCCCCAATGAGAAGATGATCCGGCCGGTTTGCATGCAGTGCCACAACCTCGGTTTTTCCATTGATGCCCTGGCTGACCCGGCACTGATCAGGAACAACTTCAACGGCAAACCAGCCACCCATATCCCGTCCATCGACTGGTCACTCAAACGGGTGGCTGACTGATGCAACTCACTGCTGTAACCAACACAAACTACCCCCCATGTCATTACTCTGAAACCACGAGGAATTCACCATGAAACATGTCAAAAAAATAGCCATCATGACTACGCTGCTCGCCGGAAGTCTTGTTATTACCGCCTGTAATGAAGCACCACCCGCAAAGGCAGGCATACCGCCGAAACTCTATACTGACTCACTGTTTGCGGTCATGAACGCGGACCGCGCCAACTACACCAAATTGATCATTCAGCGCCTGGGACCCAATGGTGCGGGCGCCATCAAGCCCGATGAACACTGGAAGGAAATAGAAAACGGGGCACTACTGCCGGCCCAGATGTTTCGGGCAGGCTCGGAGGCCGTCGCGGAAGTGACCGATGAATTCACTTACTCGCTGCAATCCCTGTGGCCTATCAACAAGCAGAATGCACCCAAAACACCCCTTGAGGAAGAAGGCCTGCAATACACCGTGGACAATCCCGGTGAAAACTTCTACGGCGAGGAAAAACTGGGTGACGTGACCTACTTTACGGCGGTATATCCCGATGTCGCCGTCTCCCCCGCCTGCACAACCTGCCATAACGATCACAAGGACTCCCCTAAAACCGACTTTGATATCGGCGACGTGATGGGTGGTGTCGTGATCCGTGTTCCCCTTTAACTGACTGAGTCCTCCGACCCTGGTAGCCCTATGTTCAACAAAAAAAGTGTGCTCACCGCTGTTCTTTGTCTCG
>DDNV01000023.1:10328-11426 GCA_002341315.1 Cellvibrionales bacterium UBA2511 | reverse complement strand
CTCGGCTTGTCGGCCTGCTCCGACAAGCCGGGCTCATCCGTCGACGGCGGAACACCTGCCGGGCAGGTGCCATCTTCCACCCACCCTGGTGAACCACTGGTGAAAGCCAACTGTCGCGTCTGCCACGCGTCGGGCATCAATGGCGCGCCCATCATCGGCAATAACAGGATGTGGGCGCCCAGGATCAGCCAGGGGGAGGAAACCCTTGTTCAACATGCCACCGATGGTTACGGGCTGATGCCCGCCCGCGGTGGTTCAACATTAACCGATGAACAAATGGCACAGGCGGTCAGCTATATGCTGTCGCAGCTGACCGCCCAACCACAATAGAGGATATATCCATGACACCCGAGCAAATACACGCCTGCAAAACCTCCTGGGCCAAGGTGGAACCGATTGCCGATACCGCAGCCTCACTGTTCTACAACAACCTGTTTGTCGCTGACCCGACCCTGAAACCCCTGTTCAAGGGAGACATGGACGAGCAGGGTAAAAAGCTGATGGAAATGATCGGCGCCGCGGTACGCATGCTTGATCGACTCGACGAACTGGTGCCCGTAGTGGAAGCCATGGGCAAGCGCCATCTCGCCTACGGTGTTGAAGACGCCCATTACGATACCGTCGGCAGTGCGCTGATCGAAACCCTGCAGACCGGCCTTGGCGACAACTTTACCGATGAGGTAAAGGAAGCATGGATAGTCGCTTACGGCATCCTCGCATCCACCATGATTGCGGCGGCTCACAAGGAGGCCTCCGTCTGAGCCCCGGGACGGATCAGGCGGCATGGTGGCCGAATGCTCAATAATCGCCGGGTTTAAACGACGCCCGCTAACTGATCCGTCAGCGCCAACCAGAGAGCGTCCATGCCGCGCTGGAGATCCCGCAGTTTGAGACAGTCCTCAGCGCCATGATGGCTTGCAGCAACACCGAGCCGTATCAAATCCATGGCGGGGTGCCCCCAGGCAGCATATTCCCAGTCCAGTATCACCGGGCCACGGTCCGTATCGATGATATTTTCCGGTATCAGGTCATGGTGACAGATGACCGGTTGCCAGGAACCGGCATCAATGGCTGCAGCATGCTCTTCGATAGCATCTG
>DDNV01000023.1:7175-10225 GCA_002341315.1 Cellvibrionales bacterium UBA2511 | reverse complement strand
CTGAGGGGCAAACGGTCAGCTGGGCAAGGTAGTGCCGACAATGATTCAAGTAACTGAAACGGCTGGCTGTAGCCGGTTTGGGAAAAGCCCGGATTTTTTCGAGCAGGGGCACCAGTTGCCGGTTTAGCCGATGATCGTTATCAACCGTCCGCGCATCCCATAATCGTCCGTCGACAAATTCCGTCACCAGCACCTCGCCGGTCACATAAAGCAGCTTGGGGACACACCCGGTGGGCTGCAACAGGCGAAGCAGAGCCTCTTCCCTTTGGCGGTCAATCCCCAGCGCCTTGCTGTGTGGTGTATTGACTCTCACTACGGCCCGCCTGGAGCCACTTTCCACCAGAAAAGACAGATTGGTCATACCGCCGGACATGGGTTTAACCAGAGACGGTTTACCTGGCAGACGGATTTCCCAGCGCCGCCATTCAGATAACGTCTGGTGCAGTAAACTCTTGCCGTCGCTCAGTGATTGGCTGTTCAAGGTAATGTTTTCTCCAGCGGATAAAACCGAGCACGACCAGCACCAGATAAACAGCAAACAGGCCAGCCGTGAGGTAAAGTTCACGATCCAGATAAAGGTAAATTGATGCCCCGTCGACGACAATCCAGTAGAGCCAGTTTTCCAGAATTTTGCGGGCCACCATCACCGTGGTCAGCACCCCGCCCCAGGTAGTGAAAGAGTCCAGATAGGGCAAGTGGGCATCGGTGTGTTGGGACAGCAGATGGCCGGACACGGCAGAAGCCAGTAAAACAGCGAGCAACGCATACAAGTGTTGCGTTAGCCCCCAGCGGGATATTTTGACGCCGCGATGCCCGACACCACCGCGACGCCACTGATACCACCCATAAACCGCCATCACCAGATAATAGACGTGCAGCAACGAGCCCATGTAAAGGCTGACACCGCCAAATACCCAGATATAAATAGCCGTGCCAAAAAAGGCACAGAACCAGCACAGGCTGTTCTCTCGCATCGCCAGCACGAGATAGGCCAATGAAAAAACCACCGCCAGTGCTTCCAGGCTCAACCAATCCGACATTCAGAGTGCCTCATAGCCGGGAATTACCTTGAGTACATAAATCGCCATCCCGAACTCCTCACGGCAGGCGGCGATGGTGTCCTGAACCGCCTGCATGGCCGCCTGGTATTCACCCTGCACCACCGTACTGGTGGGGAAGGTCTGCACCTTAAGCTCCGGATAGCGGTTAATCTTCTCAATAAACGCCTTGATCGGCGGAATAAAGTCCTCCCGGTTGGGATACATACTGACATCAATGGTCACCTGCATACGACAAATCTCCCTGGGACAACGCCCTTAAAAATGGTACTTGGCGGTGGCGCCAACCATGCGCGGCTCACCATACTGATAGTAGGGTTCGGTCTGATAAAAATTGCGGGGGTCATTGCCGAAGCCACCAAAACCGCGAACAATCACATCCCGGTCTGTCAGATTGCGTCCCCACAGCATGAAATCCCATTGTTGCACCCGGTATTCAAGCCGGGCATTAAACAGCTCGTAGCGGTTTGATCTGGCGTTGTGACGCGGCGACAAATAGAACTGCTGCTTGCCTTCCATTTCCAGTGCTGCCGACATCTGCCCGGTTAAGGCCACTTCGACCCCCAGGGAAAACTGGTAAGAAGGTGCATGCGCCTGCTCCCGGCCATCGAGATCGACCGCCACATTGTTTTCCGGATCGGCATCCACATGGCTAAAGCTTTCAAAATCCTGATAGGTTGCACGGAGCAAGCCGAGGCTGCCGTAGACCTGAACATCGTCCATCGCCAACCAGTCAAACATCAGCTCAAGGCCGTAATTGCGACCTTTGGACGCATTGTCAAAGGTGTCAATAAAGCTGCAGGGGCACAGATCGCCGTCAATCGGCTTGACCAGTGATTGCTTGACCTGCATATCCCGTCGCATCTGGTAAAACAGTGCCAACTGAACCTGCAGGGTGCGATCCAGCCAGTCACCCTTGATGCCGGTTTCTATATTCCACATATACTCGGTATCAAAATCCCGGGCATCGGAGTCCAGCTCAGGGTTACTATTGACACCCCCCGCCTTGTACCCTCGGGAGACCAGCCCATAAAACAGGGTTTCCGGCGTCAGACTGTATTCCAGGGCCAAACGGCCACCCCAGAGTCTTTCACTGGTATTGTGGCGAACCCCCTCGCTGTCCAGATAATCGGCACGGCGAAATTCGATTCGCGCCCCGCTGACCAGCTTTAAACGGTCACTGAGACGGGTGTCCAGCTGGCCGTAGACAGCCCGGTTGCGGGTGTCAAAATCGCTGGTGAAATCACCATCGGCATAGGTATATTCACGCAGCAGCGACTCATTCTGCCTGCGGTAATAAATACCCAGCACCCAATCGCTGGCGCCATTGAAAAGACGTCCGGCTTCACTGGAAACCAGCTTCAGATCCAGGGTGCCGTTATAGCGGCTGCGCTGGTAGCGATCAAAAGAGGAATAGGCCCACCCCTCGCAAGGCCGGTCATCACAGATAGCCGCAAAGCTCCAGTCCTCATCATAGCTGTAGTCAAGGTTGCTATCGGCATAACTGACCAGTCCGACCACCTCAAACTGCTCAGTGGCTTGCCAGATACTCTCAACCGCAAAGGCCGTGGATTCCTGACGGTCGTGACCCGGCTGATCGGAGAGCGTATTGCGGGTGTTGTCCAGCGAAAAGGCATCGTAGCCATTGTCGGCGTCCACGTAGAAACCGGTAAAGTTCAGCTGCAACCGGTCGCTGACTCGCCAGTGCAGCTTGCCACGGGCGGTGAGCTCGTCGATGTTACTGGTATCTTTGCGGTTGAGAAATTCGTTATCGATATAGCCGTCACTGCGGTGGCCTTGCACGGCCAGACGGTAACCAAGATTATCGGAAATCGGTCCACTCAACACCGCGCTGGTGGTGCGGGTTTCATAGTCGGCAATGGAGGTTTCAATGTGGCCTTCAAATACGTCGGTGGGCTTATTTGATTTCATGTTGATCAAGCCTGCCAGCGCGTTGGCACCATAGAGCGTGCCCTGGGGACCGCGCAACAG
>DDNV01000023.1:2148-7108 GCA_002341315.1 Cellvibrionales bacterium UBA2511 | reverse complement strand
TGCCCTGGGGACCGCGCAACACTTCAACCTGACGCAAATCGAGGGTTGTTGCCGCACCGCCGATACCACTGAAATCGATCCCGTCAATCAACAAGCCCACCGAGGGGTTCAGCGGCTCGATAAACTGACTGCGCTCGCCGATACCACGGATCTGGATAAACTTGCCCCGCGATGCGCCGCTGGAAAAATTCACATTTGGAACCAGGTTCAGGAGCTGGTCCAGGTGACGGGCCTGGCGGCGTTCAATCTGCTGGCTGTCCAGGACACTGACACTGCTGCCGGTATGTAACACGGATACATCGCGAAACTGGGCAGTCACCACCACTTCCTGAATCGTTTCAGCGGGTAGCGTTGTTGTGGGAGTCTCGGCTGCTGTACCCTCGGGATTCTCGGGTTCTGTGGCAAGCACACTGCCGGAAAAGAGACAGGCAAATACCAGCCATTGCATGTTTCGAAAAATGTCTATCATGATGAGCCTCATTAACACTGTTAAAGAGACCCGGATATGGAAGGAGTGAACGGTGATTTTTACGTCCTATCCCTACGCCGGTACTATCCGGATCAGGTTCAAAGGGTTCATCCGAGGATGTCTCAGGCTTGCGCCGCCCCTTAGGAATAAACATCTGCTGTGTGCAGGTGAAATTGCGAGTTTACGCGAATCAATCACCAACTCAATGGCTGTATTTAAATAATTTTGGAGTAACGGATTTCCGGCCAGGATTTGTTGATATAGGCATCAAAAGTCATGCAGATGCGGCGAATCAACAGTCGCCCCACCGGGGTTACCCGGAGGCTCTCAGGGCTGAGAACCACCAAGCCGTCGTCCATCATTGACCGCAACTGGAGCAACTCTTCCGCAAAGTAGTCGGTAAACACGACGCCAAATTGTTGCTCGATGTCAGCAAAATTCAACTCAAAATGGCAAATCAACTGCTTGATCACCATCTGGCGCAACAGGTCATCGCGGCTCAGCTCAAATCCCCGCGCCACCGGCAGATGACCACTGTCGATGGCAGTCTGGTAATCCTCAATCTGCTTGTGATTCTGGGCAAATACATTGTCTATGGCACTGATGGCGGACACGCCAAAGGCCACCAGATCAGCTCCGCCGTGGGTGGAGTAACCCTGGAAATTGCGCTGCAACACACCATTGCGCTGGGCCACCGCCAGCTCATCGTCTGGACGGGCAAAGTGATCCATCCCGATATAGACATAACCGGCTTTCAACAGCATCTGAGTGATACTTTCCATCATCAACAGCTTTTCAGCCGCACTGGGCAGCGCGCTTTCATCGATCTGCCTCTGCACCTTGAACAGATGGGGTAAATGGGCGTAATTGAATACCGATAGGCGGTCCGGGCCGAGGTCAATGATGCTGTCCAGGGTCCGCTTGAAAGTATCCCAGGTCTGATGGGGCAAACCGTAAATCAGGTCCATACTGATGGAATGGAAACCGTCGGCGCGGCCCGCCTCCACTAACGCACGCACCTCCTCCACAGAATTAAAACGGTTGACCGCCTGCTGCACGGTGGGATCGAAATCCTGAACCCCCATACTAAGGCGGTTAAATCCCAGATCCCGCAGACAGCTGATCGTACTGACGTCCATATCCCCGGGGTGAATCTCTATCGAATACTCGCCACTGTCGTCGTCCAACAGGTTGAAATGTTTGCGGGTGGCGGCCATCAACAGGCGTTTTTCATCATCACTGATGTAAGTGGGTGTACCGCCACCCCAGTGCAGCTGATGGACTGGCCGGGAACGGTCAAACAGTGCACCCTGACAAGCTACCTCGGTGATCAGCCTTTCCAGATACGGCATGGCTCGCTTGCGATTGGCCGTGATGATTTTGTTGCAGGCGCAGTAGTAACAGACCGTGCTGCAGAAGGGCAGATGAAAATACAGAGACAGAGGACGACCTGCTGCGTTGCTGCGCTCAATCGCCTGACACAGCGCTGCCTCGCCAAAGCCTTCGTGGAATTGTGGCGCCGTGGGGTAGGACGTGTAACGGGGGCCAGACAGGTCGTAGCGCTCGATCAGCTGACGATCCCAGATAGCCGTATTTTCAGAAATCACTGTGACAAAAAGCCTGTTGATGAAAAAATAGATCCTAGCAGCGGTTCGCCTACAGCTTGTTGATGTCGATCAACCCACTCGATCAACTACAGTCCCTGCCAGATATGACCAACCCCCATACCCGTTTTGGGTGACTCTCTGTTAAAGTAACGCCCCCCATAAGTCTGTTTCCTCCATGCTGGCACGTCGTGACAAAATCTTTTTTGGTATCCTGGCCATTACAGTGCTTGGGGCATTGGCCCTGTCACTGCTGCTCGGCTGGTATATCTGGCGGGAATCCGTTGGCACGGAGGAGCAGCGTCTGCAACAATTGTCACAGCGGCTCGGTGAGGAAACGGAACAGGCCATTATTGACGCCCGCAATCTACTTGAAGCCCTCAATGAAAAAGTCACTGATCCCTGTAACGCCGCCCATCTGGCCATGATGCAGGACGTCGCCGTAGCGCGCCCCTACATCCGGGCAATCGGCTACTGGCGTGCCGCCGAACGGCTCTGTGGTGCCGGGTTTATTCAGGGCATCTCCTTCACGCCACCCAAAGCCAGTCGTATTTACAACTCGGGCGTGATTGCCTGGTGGCCCAGCGAGGCGACAGAGGTGGGCGGCGTACAGCTGTTTCTGATGCGATTCGGACACCATGATGTGGTGATCGACCCACGGCTGCTACTGAACGTGGACCTTCTGGAGGGCCAGATGGCTGGCCTGTGGGTAGAAAGACTGCCCATGATCACGACACCAGCCAATGCCATTTTTCCACCACTGGAAAGCCTCAAACAGGGAATGACTGTCAATCAGTCGACGGGACAGATGATTTCCCGGTTTTCCCTGGGCACCCTGCTTCCCATCGATATTGTCGCCATTCAGCCAATGAGCGAGTTCTGGAAACGCTATCTACCCACCCTGATCACCGCCGGGGTATTAGCCCTGCTACTGATCCCCCTTTGGGTATTCGCCGTGGTCCGCTACTCCCGACAGCACCTCAGCCTGGCCGCCGAATTGCGTGATGCAATCACCAGAAATAAACTGAGAGTCAACTATCAGCCCATCGTGGATATGTCCAATGGACGCTGCCTCGGCGCGGAATCGCTGGCACGCTGGACCCGTGACAACGGTGAAGTTGTCGGCCCGGATATTTTCATTCCGATTGCCGAGGAGGCCGGATTGGCCACCGACCTGGCTCGGGCCATGCTGCAAGGCATCCTGCGCGAGCTGGGCGATCTTCTAAAACAATGCCCTGATCTCAGTATTAACCTCAACCTATCCGCACAGGACTTCCAGACAGACCGGCTGTTTGTCCACCTTGAAACCGAGTTGAAAGCTGCCGGGCTGGCTACTTCGGCTATCAAACTGGAAATTACCGAACGGGCATTGGTGGACAGCGACTCGGCACGGCAGCAAATTCGCACCCTCCGCCAACAGGGTCATCTGGTGGCTATTGATGATTTCGGCACCGGTTACTCGAGCCTTTCCTATCTGGAAAGTTTCGAGCTGGATGCCCTGAAAATCGACAAGTCCTTTGTCGATGCCATTGAAAACCAGGCTGTTACCAGCAGCGTGATCGTCCATGTGATCGAGATGGCAAAATCATTGAATCTGGATATTATTGCCGAGGGCGTCGAGTGTGATCATCAGGCGGACTGGCTCTTGAGCCAGGGCGTCAGGCTGGGGCAGGGTTACCTGTTCAGTCGTCCTTTAACCGCTCGTCAGTTTATTGACTTCCATCAGAAATACAGCTGACCAACCAGCTCAGCACAGCTAAACTATTGCCCCCCGGAGGGAGTGGCCAGCCCGCCTCAACCCTGTCCGGGTCGTTCCTGTATCAACCACCGGAGAATTGACTGCTTGAAAAAAATGCCTGTGCCAAGTTGCCCCAAGACACCACTGAATTGCCTGTTCGTCGCGATAATCACATTGGCAGGCGGTGGCTGTAGTCTTTGGAATCCCCTGACTGAACAGTCAGAGCCGGCCAGAATCACCAGCCTTTCAGATAGCACAAAAAGCAGTCCGGTAAACCGTAAGGCAACGCTGAGCGACAGTGGCAAAATCAACCCACTGCCCCCGGAACAGGTGGGTTATTACATGGATGTCCAGTATGCCAACCTCCAGCAGAAGCTCAGGAATCAGGGTATCGACCTCAGCCTACAGAACGGTAAAATCACCATGATTATCCCTGGGGCAACCATCTTTGATGTCAACAGCACGGCCATTAACAAAGGTGCTCAATCGGCCCTGACAGCCATTACCGGGGTATTGGCAGAGTATGACAACACAATGATTACTGTGGCCGGTCACACCGACAATCAGGGAGAGACTGGCTATAATCAGGAACTCTCCGAACAGCGTGCCCTCGCCATTGGCGAATATCTTTCCCAGCGCGGTATCACACCCACCAGGTTGGTGATTCAGTACTTTGGCCAGAACCGTCCAATCGCCGACAACAGTATTCCCTCGGGCCGCGCTGAAAATCGCCGTGTCGAGCTGATCATAGAGCCCATCGTTGCCCGACAATCATCGTCGTAACCTGAACTGAATATTCTCGGCCAACACCGGCAAACGCGGCCTTGGAACCGGGAGTATAGACCAAGGTGTCACTGGCAATAGCCCATGCTGGCCAGTATAATTCCGCCACTCTGGAAACCCGCCGGGTGGACCTGTGCATTTCCGCTTCCCTAACCTCAAGAGAGAAGAAGACGAGACATGAGCTACAACAAGATTCCCGCTGGCAACGACCTGCCGCACGATATCAACGTGGTCATTGAAATCCCCGCCAACCACGACCCCATCAAATATGAAATCGACAAGGACAGCGATGCAATTTTTGTTGACCGCTTTGTCGCAACACCCATGTTTTATCCCGCCAATTACGGCTATATCCCGCAGACTCTA
>DDNV01000023.1:1677-2038 GCA_002341315.1 Cellvibrionales bacterium UBA2511 | reverse complement strand
GCAGACTCTGTCAGAAGACGGCGATCCCCTGGATGTACTGGTGGTAACACCCTACCCGGTCATGCCCGGCTCAGTGATCCGCAGCCGGGTCATCGGCGTGTTGAACATGACCGATGAGTCCGGTGTGGATGCCAAACTACTGGCGGTACCCCATACCAAGCTCACCAAGCTGTATGACCACGTGCAGGAAATTGCCGACCTGCCGGAGCTGCTGATCAAACAGATCAAACACTACTTTGAAAATTACAAGACACTCGAAGCCGGCAAGTGGGTGAAAGTTGAAGGTTGGGACAATGCAGAAGCCGCCCGCAGGGAAATTACCGCTTCGCGCGATCGCTATCTGCAAGAGCAAGACTGAAAA
>DDNV01000023.1:1161-1582 GCA_002341315.1 Cellvibrionales bacterium UBA2511 | reverse complement strand
AATACGAGCAGGCGCTCACAGACGAAAAAACCCGGCATTAACCGCCGGGTTTTTTATGTCATGCCGATACAGACCGTTCCCAATCCAGCATCTGTTGTTTCCGGGGCAGCCCCCAGCGATAGCCCCCCAGCTCGCCGTTGCTGCGTATCACCCGATGGCAGGGAAGCAACCAGGCCACCGGGTTGGCACCAATTGCGCTGGCCACGGCGCGCACCGCTTTGGGCTGGTCAATGGCACTGGCCACCTGCTGATAGGTGGTCACCCTGGCAAAGGGGATCGACAATAATGCCTGCCAGACCCGTCGCTGAAATACCGTACCCTGCGCACTCAGTGTCAAGCTGCTTTCCTGCGGGTTTTCCCGGGCGGGCCTGGAAAACAGGGTTTGTACGAAGGTTGCCGCACCCGCATCATCACGATTGAA
>DDNV01000023.1:0-1073 GCA_002341315.1 Cellvibrionales bacterium UBA2511 | reverse complement strand
CACCCGCATCATCACGATTGAAACACCTGGCTTTATCCAGCCGGGGAAAAACCCGAAAAGGATCGGTTTCACCGCGATCCTGAAACACCAGCTGCTCAATACCGGACTCTGTCCAGACCAGCCAAAGCGAACCAAATGGTGAGGGCGAATTGCCATAACGGGCATCGAGCCCATCCTGATAATCAACCAGATGGATTTTCATTTCTCTACTCTACTCTGTTGCTGACGGAATAATGACAAGGGAAATGTATCACGGCAATCATCTGCTGGCGGTAATTGCTTCAGACTGATATCGGCAGGACCTATTATCGACAGAATCGACACAATACAGGGTGGCAACACAGCCCGCCTGACGGGCTGTGTTGTCAGAGCCTCAGGTATTGGTCCGATGCTCAATCAACTGGTCCACCACAGCGGGATCTGCCAGGGTTGAAGTATCCCCCAGGTTCTCCAGTTCATTGGCGGCAATTTTGCGTAAAATACGGCGCATGATTTTTCCCGACCGGGTCTTCGGCAGCCCCGGAGCCCAATGAATCACATCCGGCTTGGCAATCGCACCAATTTCCTTCACACAAAGCGCCACCAGCTCCTTGCGCAAGTCATCTGATGGCTCTGCACCACTCATCAGCGTGACATAGGCATAAATACCCTGTCCCTTGATATCGTGCGGGTAACCGACCACCGCAGCCTCGGCCACATTGGCATGCAACACCAGAGCACTTTCCACCTCCGCAGTCCCCATGCGATGCCCGGAAACATTCAGTACATCGTCCACCCGACCGGTAATCCAATAGTGGCCATCGGCATCCCGTCGACCACCATCACCGGTAAAGTAGTAACCTTTATAGGGAGCAAAATAGGTTTCCCGGAATCGTTCCATGTCACCGTATACACCGCGAATCTGGGCTGGCCAGGATGCCTTGATAGCCAGAACACCTTCACCGGGACCCTCGATTTCATGCCCCTCGGCATCCAACAGCACAGGTTGTACGCCAAAGAAGGGAACGGTCGCACAACCGGGCTTCATCAGCGTGGCACCCGGCAGAGGAGTCGGCATATGGGCACCGGTCTCT
>DDNV01000033.1:6021-21299 GCA_002341315.1 Cellvibrionales bacterium UBA2511 | reverse complement strand
CGATGGCCCCCCCGTTTGGGCGATCTTCGGTGACCTGATGACGGGCCTGGTCGGTGTGTTTGTCCTCATCCTGGTCTGGACGCTGGGCTTTCAGTTGGAGTTGGCAAAAGACCTGGAGCAGGCAGAGCTGGAGCGGGAACGGGAGCAGGCGCGCCGCCAGGCCCTTGAGCAAGCGCTGGCCGCGCCGTTGTCGAGTGGTCGCATTACCATCAGCGACGGCCGCATCGGAATCAGTGGGAGTGTGTTGTTCGCCCTGAACTCCGACCGATTGCAGGATGAGGGGCGAGAGCTGTTGGCCACCCTTGCTGTGCCCCTGGATGTCTTTCTCGAAGAGAATGATCAACTATTGATGATCAGCGGATTCACCGATGACCTGCCGATTCAGTCAGGCAATCTCAATTTTGCCGATAACTGGGAGTTGTCGGCGCAGCGGGCGTTGACCGTGACCCGGGAGCTGGTTGCCGCGGGGTTGCCCGCCGATCGCGTATTCGCGGCGGCGTTTGGAGACCAACAGCCCGTCGCACCAAACCTTGATGAGTCCGGCCGCGCCTTGAACAGACGGGTTGAAATGGCGCCTGTGCCCCGCACCGTCCCATCAGCGTCACGTCCACCCAATGGCTGATTCAGCGCAAAACAGGGTGCTGGAAGAAGGCTCGAAGACGTCTGAGGGGGCGCCTGGCCAAACGCTGGAAGCGCTGGACGCCTTGAGAGCACTCCTGGGTCAGCGGACTGAGCTTCAGGCCCTCGATGTCGTGCGCCAGCGGGCCTGGAAGCGCGATGTTGAGGCGCGAATCGAGCAGGCTGTTGCCACCCTGCCCGAGGCGGCAGGACCGTTGAATTCCCAGGGGCTGGTTGTAAAGGCGCTGGTTGCGCTGGATCACCGGGCGCCGGAGTATCTGAAGCATCTGGCCAGCTATCTCGACACCCTGCTCTGGCTGTGGGAGCAATCCTGACGGGTGGTCCGGTTTCGGTTCCTGTCCCAGCCCCTCTCCCAGGCACTCTCCCAGCCTCTATCCCCCTTCAGGACCCTGTCGGCATTGGGCTGGGCTTTTGTTGCCCAAGAAATTGTTGTTGCCCAGGAATAAGTCGCCCAATAAAAAAGGGCTGCATCTCTGCAACCCTTTCATATCGTTCTAACGCTTTCTATATCGTACTGCTGAATATGGCTCCGCCTGCTGGGCTCGAACCAGCGACCCAATGATTAACAGTCATTTGCTCTACCAACTGAGCTAAGGCGGAACGGTCAAGAGGCGCGTATCTTATAGATCGATTTTGGGGTAGTCAACCCCTGCCGAAGCCGCGTCGCCGGGGTCTTTTCTGGCGTATAATACGCGGTTTTCTGCACTGATTCGGAGCGATTCAAACGTGTCAAAACCCTTTACGGTCAAGAGCCCCTACCAGCCAGCGGGCGACCAGCCCGCAGCGATTGAGAAGCTGGTGGCCGGGCTTGAAGCGGGACTGGCGGCACAGACGCTGCTGGGGGTCACCGGTTCGGGCAAGACATTTACTATTGCCAATGTGATTAGCCGGGTACAGCGTCCCACCATTGTGCTGGCGCATAACAAAACGCTGGCGGCCCAGCTCTACGGGGAACTTCGGGACTTTTTTCCCGACAATGCCGTGGAGTATTTTGTTTCCTACTACGATTACTATCAGCCTGAGGCGTATGTGCCTTCATCGGATACATTTATCGAGAAGGACGCCTCAATCAATCAGCATATCGAGCAGATGCGCCTGTCGGCTACCAAAGCACTGATGGAGCGCAAGGATGTGATTGTCGTCGCGACCGTGTCGGCAATTTACGGTTTGGGTGATCCAGAGTCCTACCTGAAGATGGTCCTGCATCTGGTGCGGGGTGACCGGGTGGATCAGCGCGCTATCCTGCGACGCCTCGCCGAGTTGCAGTACACCCGAAACGATGCTGTATTTCAGCGCGCGACCTATCGGGTGCGGGGTGATGTGATTGATATTTATCCAGCGGATTCGGACAGCGAAGCCGTCCGGGTCGAGTTATTTGACGATGAAGTGGAAAACCTGTCGATGTTCGATCCGCTGACCGGTGAGGTGTTTGGCCGGGTGCCCCGTGTCACCGTATACCCGAAATCGCATTATGTGACACCGCGCCAGACCATACTCGATGCGATGGAACACATCAAAACCGAGCTGGCGGAGCGACTGGAGCAGTTGCGCTCGGTGAACAAGCTGGTAGAGGAGCAGCGCCTGCGCGAGCGCACCCGCTACGACCTGGAAATGATGCAGGAACTTGGTTACTGCACTGGCATTGAAAATTACTCGCGCTATCTCTCTGGCCGGGAACCCGGTGAAGCGCCACCCACGCTTTACGATTATCTGCCTGCGGATGCCCTGATGGTGATTGATGAATCCCATGTGACGATTCCCCAGCTGGGTGGCATGTACCGGGGTGATCGCTCGCGCAAGGAAACCCTGGTGGAATACGGTTTCCGGTTGCCCTCGGCGCTGGATAACCGCCCGATGCGATTTGATGAGTGGGAGCGATTGGCGCCACAGATGATCTTTGTCTCCGCCACCCCGGCCAAGTATGAAGCGGAAAAAGCTGGGCAGGTGGTGGAGCAGGTGGTCAGGCCCACAGGACTAGTGGATCCGTTGATCGAGGTTCGTCCGGCAACGTCCCAGGTGGATGATGTACTTTCCGAGATCAACCGCTGTGTGGCCAATGAAGAGCGCGTGTTGATTACCGTGCTGACCAAGCGTATGGCGGAGGATCTCACCGAGTATCTGGCGGAACACGGCGTGCGCGTGCGCTACCTGCACTCGGATATTGAAACGGTGGAGCGGGTGGAAATTATCCGCGACCTGCGGCTCGGTGAATTTGATGTGCTGGTGGGTATCAACCTGTTGCGGGAGGGGCTGGATATGCCGGAGGTGGCACTGGTGGCCATCTTTGATGCCGATAAGGAGGGGTTTTTGCGCTCCGAGCAGTCGCTGATCCAGACCATTGGGCGGGCAGCGCGAAATGTGGCGGGCCGTGCCATTCTCTATGCGGACAAGGTTACCGGCTCCATGCAGCGTGCCATGGATGAAACCGAACGCCGTCGGGACAAGCAGATTGCTCACAATCTGGCCCATGGTATTTCACCCAAGGGCATCTATAAATCGGTGGCGGATATTATGGAAGGGGCCCGAATGATCCCCGGTAAAGGGGGGCGCAAGGTGGCGGATGCGCAGGCCACCTATAAGTCACTCAAGGACAGGCCGATAGTCAGCAGCGGTGATGTGTGGCGCCAGATAGCGGCGCTGGAGGACAAGATGTTCGAACACGCCAAGAATCTGGAGTTCGAGGAGGCGGCCCGACTACGGGACGAAGTGGGCCAGCTCAAGCGGTTGGCGGACGGGGTTGCCTGAAGGGCAACACTGCCCATCGGTTTTTCCTCAGAAGTTTTTAACGCGCTCACACGTGCCGGCGTACCGCATCTGACGGCCTTTATGGCCCCCCTGGTTGACATTAAATCCGAATTCTCCGATGCCGGTATTAAGCATGAAGTCACCGGTAAGCGGTTTTAGAATGAACATCATTGACTCATTTTTGGCAGTGATACTCCGGCCCGATCGTTCTGTTACCTTGAGATCAAAAGTCCCGGATGCATCTTTGTTGTCACCATGAAGCCGGAAATTATCGCCATCAATGGTTACTTCCAGGTCGCCACCATCTGTGCTGACACCAGAGCCGGTTGCTACCTGATAGATATGAACATACCTGCAGAGATGGAGCTCTTTATCGTTTGCGTACAGGTTGGCGCTCATCAGCAGTGACGCACACAAGGTAACGAATATACCTTTTTTCATAATGACCAAACCTTTTGTCAAGTTGATGGCCTCCCGGTTTGGGAGCTCAAGTATTAAGTATACTGACATGTTACCGCACTGGATCAGGTCTGTATGTGGCTGTGGGTATTTTGTTGATAGGTGGCGTTGCGTGGAGTATGGGGTGATCAGCTGGTTGGTGGGCGTAGTGGTAGTCAGTAACTATAAAATAATTAGCATTAAGTAATTGTGTTATCAAATTGAAAATATTGACTTATATTTATTTTTATCTATTGTCTAGAGATAAAAAAAGCCCATCGTTGCCGATGGGCTTTCTGTTTGGTAGGCACGAGTGGATTCGAACCACCGACCCCCACCATGTCAAGGTGGTGCTCTAACCAACTGAGCTACGTGCCTGCTGACTTGCTATGATCAGGAAGGCGCGTAATTTACCAGCGAGCATCTCTTCTGACAAGCTTTATGGGGCTCTGACAAGCGTTATGCCGCTTTTTCCGCTGTTGAAGGCGGCTTGCTTATGCAGGTCAAGCCGGTAAAATGGCCGGCTCACGAATTGGCGCTGCCCGTGCAGCATAAACCATGTGGCCTTTGGTAGGGGCCACCACTGGAAAGGATCTGAACATGCCCGTAGTAACCCTCCCTGACGGCAGTCAACGCGATTACCCGAACCCTGTGACTATTCATGACGTGGCCGCCGATATTGGCCCCGGACTTGCAAAAGCTGCGCTGGCTGGCAAAGTCGGCGGTGAACTGGTTGATACGTCTTATCTGATTGACTCAGATGCCGAGCTGGCCATTATCACCGAAAGGTCTGATGAGGGTGTGGAGGTAATTCGTCACTCTACTGCCCACCTGCTTGCCCAGGCTGTAAAACAGTTATTTCCGGGTGCGCAGGTCACCATCGGCCCGGTGATTGATAACGGCTTCTATTATGACTTTGCCTATGAGCGGCCGTTTACCCCGGAAGATCTCGATGCCATCGAGCGCAAAATGGGTGAGCTTGCCCAGGCGGATACAACGGTGGTGCGCCGTGAATTGTCCCGCGACGAGGCTGTGGCCTATTTCCGCGGCATCGGTGAAGCCTACAAGGCGGAAATCATTGAAAGTATTCCCCCGGACCAGACACTTTCTCTCTATAGGCAGGGAGATTTTGAAGACCTCTGCCGCGGACCGCACGTGCCCTCAACGGGAAAGCTCAAACACTTCAAGTTGATGAAAGTGGCCGGGGCCTACTGGCGAGGTGACTCCAACAATGAAATGCTGCAGCGCATCTATGGCACGGCCTGGTCGAGCAAGAAGGAATTAAATGCCTACCTGTTCAGGCTGGAAGAGGCGGAAAAGCGCGATCACCGTAAACTGGCCAAGAAGTTCGATCTATTCCATATGCAGGAAGAAGCCCCGGGGATGGTGTTCTGGCATCCGAAGGGTTGGAGTATCTACACTCAGATTGAGAGCTACATGCGCGATGTGCAGCGCAGCAATGGCTATCGGGAAATCAAGACGCCCCAGGTGGTGGATCGGTCCCTTTGGGAGCGGTCTGGTCACTGGGATATTTTCCGGGAACACATGTTTACCGTGGAATCCGAATCGCGAGATTACGCGGTAAAGCCGATGAATTGCCCCTGCCATATTCAGGTTTTCAATCAGGGCCTGAAAAGTTATCGCGATCTGCCGTTGCGGTTGGCGGAGTTCGGTTCCTGTCACCGCAACGAGGCTTCCGGTACCCTGCAGGGCCTGATGCGAGTGCGGGGCTTTGTCCAGGACGATGCGCATATCTTCTGTGCTGAAGCACAGATTCAGGACGAGGTCTCAACCTTTGTGGATCTGTTGTTTCAGGTCTATCGGGATTTCGGATTTGAAGACGTGCTTATCCGGCTCTCCACCCGCCCGGAGCAACGGGTCGGCAGTGATGCCGTCTGGGATAAAGCGGAGCAGGCGCTGGCGGATGCGCTGTCTACAAAAGGGCTGGATTATGAGTTGTTGCCGGGAGAGGGCGCTTTCTACGGTCCAAAAATCGAATTCTCTCTGAAGGACTGCCTCGAACGGGTATGGCAGTGCGGTACGATCCAGGTGGATTTCTCCATGCCGGGACGGCTGGATGCCCAGTATGTGGCCGAAGACGGCTCCCGCCAGGTGCCGGTGATGTTGCACCGCGCTATCCTCGGTTCATTCGAGCGATTTATCGGTATTCTGATCGAACATTTTGAGGGCGCTTTCCCGGTTTGGCTCGCGCCCCAGCAAGCGGTGGTGATGAATATTACCGATGCGCAGGCAGATTATGTCCATCAGGTGGCTGATACCTTGAAAAACAAGGGCTTCCGGGTGGAAAATGACTTGAGAAACGAAAAGATCGGCTTTAAAATCCGCGAGCACACAATTCAGAAGATTCCCTACCTGTTGGTAATCGGAGATAGGGAAGTAGAAACGCAGACCGTGGCAGTGCGCACGCGAGGTGGTGAGGATCTGGGCATCATGCAGGTTTCAGATTTTGCCGAACTCCTCGCAGAAGACGTACAGCGCCGCGGTCGCGTTATTTAAAGACAATAGTCGGAGATTAAATTATCAAGAAAAATTATGGCAAGGGGGCAGCAAAACGGTCTCGAATGAATGAGGAGATCGACGTCCCCGAGGTTCGACTGGTTAACGCCGATGGCGAACAGGCTGGCATTGTCAGCATTGAAGATGCCCTGAGTGCAGCCCTGGCCGCCGGTCTGGATCTGGTGGAAATCGCTCCGGACGCCGAGCCGCCCGTCTGCAAGGTCATGGACTACGGCAAGAAGCTGTTTGAAGTGAAGAAGCAGCAGGCTGCACAACGCAAGAAGCAGAAGCAGACTCAGGTCAAGGAAATGAAGTTTCGTCCGGGAACGGATGTGGGAGACTACGAGATCAAGTTACGTAACCTGATCCGGTTTCTCGAAAATGGGGACAAGGCCAAAGTAACCCTCCGGTTTCGCGGCCGCGAGATGGCTCACCAGGAACTCGGTATGGAAATGCTCAAGCGTATTGAGCAGGATCTCGAGGAGCTGGGTTCTGTCGAGCAATTCCCCAAAATGGAAGGGCGGCAACTCACCATGGTGATCGCCCCGAAAAGCAGGAAGAAGTAACCCGACCCCCTCTGGCCTCCGGCCATATCAGGATTCACCGGGCACTACCCGCGCGCAGCCCCTGGCAGACTGTCCGGGAGTGACTTCTTCATTATTTAACCCGTCTATAAACGGAGACACAAAATGCCAAAAGCAAAAGTACATAGCGGTGCCGCCAAGCGCTTCAAGAAAACCGGCGCTGGCTACAAGCACAAACACGCCAACAGAAGTCACATCCTCACAAAAATGTCGCAGAAGCGTAAGCGTCACCTGCGTGGCACCAGCACCATGAACGGTTCTGATTCGCCCCTGGTCGATCGTATGTTGCGCTCCTGATTAACCGATTATTTGAGAGGATATTGATATGTCACGTGTAAAAAGAGGTGTTGTCGCACACCGTCGCCACAAGAAAATTCTGAAGGCTGCAAAGGGTTACTACGGTGCTCGCAGTCGTATATTTCGCGTTGCCAAACAGGCTGTCACCAAGGCAGGTCAGTACGCCTACCGTGACCGCCGTGTCAAAAAGCGTACCTTCCGCGCTCTGTGGATTACCCGGATCAATGCGCAATCACGCGCTGAGGGTATCAGCTACAGCCGCCTGATCGCTGGACTGAAGAAAGCCAATATTGAGCTGGATCGCCGTGTGTTGGCTGACCTTGCTGTTCACGATAAAGCGGCATTTGCTGCTGTCGCAGAACAGGCGAAGGCTGCCCTGGCTTGATATATTTGTGCCGAGGTTTTCCCGGCATCAAATAATGCAGATTGAAAGGGGAAAGGGCCGCAGCTCTTTCCCTTTTTTGTTTTTGATATGAACCGCTTGATAAGGTTGTGAGCATGGAAACCCTTGAGCTTCTGGCCCGTGAGGCGCAGCAGGCCATAGAGCAGGCACAGGATTTGGCAGCACTGGATCAGGTGCGGGTCGAATATCTTGGCAAGAAAGGCAGGCTGACGGATCTGTTAAAAGGGTTGGGCAAACTCTCGGCTGAAGAGCGCCCCGCAGCGGGTGCGAAAATTAATGAAGTAAAAGAGCAGCTCCAGAGTCAGATCAATCGCCATCGCACTGATCTGGAAAATGCGGATCTGGAGGCCAGGCTGGCCAGCGAAGCACTGGATGTGACACTGCCCGGTCGCGGTGAGGACAGCGGCGGACTGCACCTGATTACCCATACCATGGAGCGGATTGAGTCTTTCTTCAGCCGGGTTGGTTACAGCGTGGAAGAGGGCCCCGAGATTGAAGATGATTATCACAACTTCGAAGCCCTGAATATTCCATCACACCATCCGGCCAGAGCCATGCACGACACTTTTTATGTGACGGAAAATACCGTGTTGCGCACCCATACCTCGCCGGTGCAGATTCGTACCATGAAGACGCAGGAGCCCCCTATCCGCATTATCTGTCCCGGGCGCGTCTACCGTTGCGATTCCGATCTGACCCACACCCCGATGTTTCATCAGGTGGAAGGTCTGGTGGTGGATCGCGATGTCAGCATGGCGGACCTCAGAGGAACGATCGATCAGTTTTTGAAAGCCTTTTTTGAGGCGGACCTGCCGGTGCGCTTCCGCCCGTCCTATTTCCCGTTTACTGAACCCTCTGCCGAGGTGGATATCCAGTGCACTAACTGTCGCGGTGCCGGTTGCCGCATCTGCAAGAATACCGGGTGGCTGGAGGTGATGGGTTGCGGCATGGTGCATCCCAATGTGTTCGGTCATTGTGGCATTGATGCCGAGAAATATTCCGGTTTTGCCTTCGGTATGGGCGTCGAGCGGCTGGCGATGCTGCGCTACGGGGTCAATGACCTTCGCCTGTTTTTTGATAACGAAATTCAGTTTCTAAAACAGTTTTAAAACAAATAGATACATTATTTATATAAAGTAAATAATTTGATTTGGTGAGCAATGAAATTCAGTGAATCCTGGTTGCGTGAGTGGGTTAGTCCGAGTATTGACACGGCAGAGTTGGTTGCTCAGCTGACCATGGCGGGTCTCGAAGTGGATGCGGTTGACGCCGTGGCCCCGGCGTTCGATGGCGTGGTGGTCGGTGAAATTGGCGCGGTGGATCCACACCCCAATGCCGATAAATTGCGAGTCTGTCAGGTGACCGGCGCTGCCGGTGAAACGGTCCAGGTAGTTTGTGGCGCACCCAATGCCCGCCAGGGTCTGAAAGTGCCCTTCGCAACGGTGGGTGCCACGTTGCCCGGCGACATGAAAATACGTAAAGCCAAACTGCGGGACGTGGAGTCCTTCGGTATGCTCTGCGGTCAGGATGAAATTGGTTTGGGCGGTGATGGTTCCGGGTTGTGGGAGCTGCCCTCCGATGCGCCAGCGGGTGCGGATCTGCGCGACTATCTGAGCCTCAATGATCAATTGATCGAGGTCGACTTAACCCCCAATCGCGGCGATTGTCTGAGTATTCGGGGTCTGGCCCGCGAGGTGGGCGTATTAAATACGGTTGCGGTGGCCGGGCCTTCCCTTGATCCGGTATCGGCCACGGTCGACGACCATTTGCCCGTCGTACTGGACGCCTCCGCTGCCTGTCCCCGTTATGTCGGTCGGGTGATTCGCGGCGTCAATCTGGCTGCCCCGTCTCCCCTGTGGCTGCAGGAAAAACTGCGCCGCAGCGGTATTCGCAGTATCGACCCGGTGGTCGATGTGACCAACTATGTGATGCTCGAGCTGGGTCAACCGATGCACGCCTTTGATCTTGCCACGCTGGACGGTGGTATTCGGGTGCGCATGGCGGAGCAGGGTGAGTCACTCGAATTGCTGGACGGTTCCAAGGCCACATTGAACGACGACACACTGGTGATTGCCGATCACCAAAAACCGCTGGCTATCGCCGGAATCATGGGCGGCAAACTGTCTGCTGTCACGGCGGATACCCGGGATATTTTTCTAGAAAGCGCCTATTTTGATCCGCTGGCGATTGCCGGTCGCCCACGCAATTACGGGCTCCATACCGATTCATCCCACCGCTTCGAGCGCGGCGTTGACTGGCAGTTGCAGTCTCTTGCGATTGAGCGTGCCACCGCACTGCTGCTGAACATTGTCGGGGGGCAGGCCGGTCCGGTAACTGTGGCCGAGTCAGAAGCGCACTTGCCCCGATCCGGGGAGGTGAGGCTGACCCGGCGCAAACTGCAACAGCAGTTGAGTCTGTCACTGGATGCCGGGCTGGTTAGCGGCATGTTACAGCGTCTCGGTCTGGAAATTCTTGCCGAGGATGAAGACGGTTGGCGCTGCAGGGTTCCCAGCTGGCGCTTCGATATTGCGATTGAAGTGGACCTGATAGAGGAAGTGGCCCGCATCTACGGCTACAACCGCTTGCCGACCGCTACGATCAGCGCCAGTCTGCCGATTGAAGTCTGTCGCGAAACCCGCACCGGTTTGTCATTGTTGCGCCAGCAGCTGGTTGCCCGGGGCTACCGCGAAGCCATTACCTACTGTTTTGTCGATCCCGACGTCCAGAAACACCTGCTTCCAGACATAGAGGGTGTCGCACTGGCCAACCCCATCGCCAGTGATATGTCGGTGATGAGAACCACCCTCTGGTCCGGTCTGCTACCGGCCGTACGCCGCAACCTCAATCGCCAGCAATCCCGTGTCAGGATTTTTGAGTCCGGATTGAGCTTCATGCCCGAAGCGGGTGGCGTGAAGCAGGAATCCATGATTGCCGGTGCCGTCACCGGCACCCGTTTGCCGGAACGCTGGTCAAACCCGCGTGATCTGGTGGATTTTTTTGATATCAAATCCGATGTGGAAGCGCTCCTCAAGCAGAACCATGTGTTTGATCAGTACCGCTTTGTGCCTGCTGCACATCCCGCGCTGCACCCCGGACAATGTGCCGCCATTGAGCGAAATGGTGAGCCGGTAGGGTATATCGGTCTGCTGCACCCGCGTGTTCAGAAGCTGCTGGATATATCCCAGCCGGTGTATGTCTTTGAGCTTGCCCTGGGTGCTGTGGTCGAGGGTGAGCTGCCCGCTTTTCGGGGTGTCAGCCGGTTCCCGGAAGTCCGCCGCGACCTGGCGGTGATTGTGGATCGGGACCTTTCTGCCAGCACACTCTGTGAAACCATTCGAGAGGCGGCGGGTTGTTACCTCGTTGACTTAAAGATATTTGACGTCTACCAAGGGAAAGGTGTTGAAATCAATAGAAAAAGTATTGCAGTTGGCTTGACCTTTAGAGAGAGTTCGCGCACTCTTACCGAAGAAGAAATAACGGTGGCTGTGGATCAAGTGGTCAGCGCCATAAAAGAACAACATTCAGCGAGTCTCAGGGGTTAAGCGAGTTATGTCAGCACTTACCAAAGCCGACCTTGCAGAAATGCTTTTCGAAGACCTGGGTTTGAACAAACGCGAGGCCAAGGAAATCGTCGAATCGTTTTTTGAAGAGATCCGAACCGCCCTTGAGAAAAACGAACGGGTCAAACTATCAGGCTTTGGTAACTTTGAACTGCGCGACAAAAAAACCCGCCCCGGTCGCAATCCAAAAACCGGTGAAGAGATCCCCATTTCTGCCAGACGAGTAGTGACGTTCAAACCCGGACAAAAACTTAAAGCGAGAGTAGAAAGCTATGCTGGAACCGAGCAATAACGATCAGTTGCCGGCCATTCCCGGCAAGCGTTACTTTACCATCGGTGAAGTCAGTGAACTCTGCGATGTCAAACCCCATGTGCTTCGTTACTGGGAGCAGGAGTTTCCCACTCTCAGCCCGGTAAAACGCCGTGGTAATCGCCGCTACTATCAGCGCCAGGATGTCATCCTGATCCGGCAGATTCGTTCATTGCTCTATGAGCAGGGTTTTACCATTGGCGGTGCCCGTCAGCGCATGACCGGTGAGGATGCCAAGGAAGAGGCCACGCAGGTGAAACAGTTGATCGACCAGACAGTCGGCGAGCTGGAAGACCTGTTACAGGTCCTGAAGGCCTGATTTTATTCTTGAATTGTGGGGTGCATCCGGTATTATGTGCGCCTTCCTCTTCGGGGCGTAGCGCAGTCTGGTAGCGCACTACACTGGGGGTGTAGTGGTCACAGGTTCAAATCCTGTCGTCCCGACCAAAAATCAAATAAATTAGCCGCTTACAGCTTAGCTTGAGCGGCTTTTTTGTGCCCGTTCGTGCCATCCGGCAAGCGGGAGCTTGTGGATCAGGCAGGGTGAATATTAGCCGGACTTCTTTGTCTTTTTTGAATGGGAACCAAAAGCACCCACAAATGGTATTGTTGTACCATTAAATATGGACGTTTAGTTATTCACTAATAGCTATACCGGAGAACGTCCATGAAAAAGTTTTTCCTAATCATCTCAATTGTAGTTTTTTCGTCAGCGGTTCTAGCTCACAGTGGAGGTTGCCGCAAAGATAGTCCTCCAGGACTATGCTGCCATGCAGGTTCAAAGCCATATCACTGTCACTAACAATCAAGATCGCAGGATTTTAATAGTCGTGCTTCAATAACAAGTGATAATTCGGGTTAGGTACAATTTTCTTAAGCTGCTTCTAGTTGATATTCACGCTTATTTTGAAAAGTTGTAGCTGACCCCATTTATTTTCTGTATCAATCCGTTATCAAAAAGTGCCGAATATCAGTTTTGGCAAAGCGCGAGTGCGCCATATACAAATGTTAGGGCTAGAACAAGGAACACAGATGTTTGACGAGGATATTTCATTCAAAAGTGCTAGAGAGCTAATTGATTGTTTTCTCGACGAAAATATTCTGGCTCCCCAAAGCCTTTTTGATGTCAGTGAGCGACTCACAAGAGGGTATCTATTTCGTGGGCAGGCGCGAAAGGATTGGTCTCTTATACCATCAGCGCATCGCACGCCTGATGTGCTCAAGAATTACACGCCTCAACCACCTGGCCAGACGATTCCGGAGGAAAGTGAGCGAAGGGAGTATTTGGCACTACATATTCATGCGGAACTAAGAGCTGTTCAACTCTTCTTAGAGTCAGCTGATAAGGTTGGGATTAATACCCCGCTTGACTACAACTCTTTGGCGCTACACCAGAAAATTTTTGAAGATTTGAATTCAGGCCAAGAAATTGAATTGAATTCAGAGTTTCCAGCCCCGCAGTTTCTGACAAGTATGGCAATGGCACAACATTATGGTGTTCCAACCAGACTTTTGGACTGGACTGAATCGCCCCTAATAGCAGCTTATTTCGCTGCCGAGCAGGCATCAGCACTAGCCGGTTCTGACCGAGTGCAATCAGAGTTCTCAATTATTTGTCTCGGCACACAGCTTCTTCGCGAAGTGAGCAGCCTGAAATATGTCTCCGCTCCAAGAGCAGGCAATCACTTTCTAAGGGCTCAGCGTGGTGCCTTCACGCTAATCAAAAATGCCAATCAGTATTTCCTTGAAAATGGAAAGTGGCCTAGCATCGAGGATGCCGTAGCTAATGAGCGGGACCTGGGAACACTATACACACGTTCTCCCTTGATTCGGCTTTCATTGCCAGCGGATGAAGCAGATAACCTTTTGCGTTTGCTTTATAGGCTCGATGTCTCAAAGCTCACTGTCATGCCGTCATTTGAAAATGCAGCGGAGCATCTCGCTTACAAACGAGCCTTGTGGCCAAAGGGGTGAAAGGAATGCAAGGCAGTTCACACAGATAAATGGGGTCAGGTACAACTTCTTAACTGCTCTAAACTGACATTGCCTGCGTGATTTTTCAGGAAATTTGTACCTGACCTCAGTTTTGTTTTTTCATTTCTGCACAAAAAAATGGGCTGCTTTACGCAGCCCATTGTTACCGTGATCAGGACCCGTTAAAGATTGGGATCTGTCGAGAATTGTGGGGTTGTACGTGGCTTTGATCCGTCAAAAAAAGTAGTGACGGAGGTGGCTTTCAGGATTTTGTGGTCAAAAAAGCCACGCTGAATGGTGCCGGTAACCGATACGTAGTCGCCCACTTTAAGTTGTTGGTAGCCTGCGTTATCAAGCGGATCATAGGGCATGGTGTTTACCTTAACCGTGAGTTTTCTATCGTCAGCATCCAGGGTGAAACTGTCATCAGCTACGATAGTGATACGCCCCTGTACCGTACCGCGGGAAACAACCACGGGCGTGTTCCCCGAGAGGTACGAATCTTCTTCCTTCATGGAGCTGGCGTGGAAGGTGGTTCCAAGATTTTCCACATAGACACTGCCGGCCTCAATTGTGGCGCTTTCATACAGGTCATCATCCACCATGCCGGAGACGCGTACTTTGTCACCTTTTTTCAGCACGTAGGCATCGGCATCCCTATCGACATCGTCCATCTCGACAGTGATATTGCCTTCACCGTAGTCGAGGACAAACATGTTCGGACCGACACGATTAACGGTCCCGTCAATGTTGAGCCATGTGCCATCCGGGTAGCTCTTTGGTTTTTCAGTTAGTTTTTCCATTGGTTTTTCAGCGTAAGCACCGATGGAAAACACTATGACCAACATCATTAGCAGGGTATTAAAAGTACGGCAAATCATAATGATACCTCCGTATCGTTTGAGTGATTAACAGTTACACGAAAGACATTGACAGGGCAGGCCGCTGGACCTTCAGCCTGTCATAAAAAATCTGATTAGAGTTTTACAGGGGACTTATCGGATGTAGGGTGCTCGGAAGCCCACCTGTATTTGGTAAGGCGTATTGAGTCAAATGATTGATTGGATGCTTCGAACAATTGTGCTGCTATACATTGGCATCGATTGCTTGGCATAGGCTGTTTAAAAATTCCTCCATCAATTAAACAGTGTGGTTAAGTCTCTCGACATTTTCTGATTTATTTTGTTCCCGACAGTGTTTAGTTGATCCGCGAGACATACCTGTAAACGTAGTTCAAGCGACTGGGTCTTGCAAACTGTAAGCGTAGCGCTCAGGGTTTTCAGCCGTGTCCTGACCGCACAGTATCGGTATCTCCACCCCGGGAAAGTCTTCACTAATTCCCGGATAGTGGCGTGGTCACCACAATGGTTACATTGTCTCGATCAGGCATAGAATACTAGAATGTCCCAAACTCAGACTTTAGACCTTTTCGACAATCTGATGCTGGTTCGCCACCTGAATAGCTGATAATAATCACAGGCTGGACAAAGTAGCCGGGATAGCTTGCGACTTGTTCGGAAGCGAACCATGGACGACTGGCCATCCCTTAGGGGAGGCTCCGGAGCCTTTGCTGGATAAGAAGCACGACTGGCAGAAGTGTATATGACTACGAGGAGCAACAAGCAATGAACACGACGTTTAAAACGCTGGAAAGCCTGATTCACAATTCCATCGAGATTCATCATCAGGCTGCCGAATTGTACCGCTCACTGGAGAATGAGAGCTCTGACGAGCGCTGCAGGATTCTACTGGGGGAGATGGCCGACAAGGAGTTAGAGATGGCGAAATTGCTAGGAGAATTTCTCCATCCT
>DDNV01000033.1:0-5871 GCA_002341315.1 Cellvibrionales bacterium UBA2511 | reverse complement strand
CCTCAATACCTATATGCAGTTCACCCTGGAGGAGGACCCACAGGATCTCGTGGCTGCAGCCAGGGCAGAAGGAGCCGGTACGGTTGAGCAAATCGGCCAACTGGGTCAGAAGTTACACGGCTACCAGATTAATTTAATGGAGGGAGCCTTGCATGAGGTGGCCGCAGAAGAGGCCTGCGAGTTACTGGAAAATCTCTTGCAACTGGAAAAAGCCGAGGGCCGGGCATTTACCCGCAGGGCCGACTCGATTCATGATATGTAAACTGCGCCGACAGAATATGGTCAGCCTCACGGAGGCCTGCCCCCGGTCAGGTGAGTTTAAGATAGGGTCTCAGTGGCGGTGTTTTAACCAGTCAGCACTACCACCTTCATAATCATATACATGATTAAAGCCCTTCTCATCCAGCTCTCTGGCCGCTTCGGTAGATAACGGACAGTCAAAATTGGCGCAATAAAGTACCACTTCCCGCTCTTTGCTACCTGCCACACGTTCCACCTCATCGCTAAAATCCTCGGAAGCCTTTGGAATATTGATGGAGGTGCGAATATGTTCCTGCCTGAAGTCCTCGCGAGGTAACACGTTGATCAAGACAAAATCCCTTTTTTCACTGCCATTCATGGCTTCCAGTTCCTCTCGACTGATCGTTTGCATAGGTTTACTCCTAAAATCATCGCTGAACAAAATGCCATCCCTGATTAGGGCGGCGGCTGCACTGTAAACCGGGCCTAATGCTGGCTGATTTCCCGAGCGGTTTCGCCACCCAGTTTGGCACTGTCATGGCGTACGATGTCGCCCAGGCTGACAACACCGCATAAACGCTTTTCGTCGCGATTGTTCAGAACAATCAGGCGATAGACTTTCTGATCCTGCATATTATTTGCGACAGCATTTACATGTTCATCCTGAAAACAATAAAGTATCTTGTCCGTTTTCATTTGGTCTACCGTTGTGTTTTCAGGATTCTTGCCTGCTGCAACGCCACGAACAGTGATGTCTCTGTCGGTAATTACTCCCTGCAATCTGCCTTGGGGTGAATCACCGATAGGCAAAAACCCGGTATCTAGATCACGCATATATTTTGCCGCCTGCGCGAGCGTGGTGTCTGTGGGCACGTATTCCACACTAGTGCTCATGATTTGCTGAACTTGCATAATAAGATCTCCTCATTGCCTGATGGTGAAAAGAAAATGCCATATATAACATCAGAAAAAACGACGCTAGTTTTTCCGGTTTTCCAATCTATGGGAATAAAGGCATGGTGTAACGCCCGATAAAAACATTACTGGCAATCCAGTATTTTTATCTGTTGCGCTGTTACTTTGATTTTTAAAATTTGTAGTTTGTTCAGAGAGGTTTAGTAAAATTCTTCTGGACGGTCAAGGAATTGCAAGTGTAAAAATATTGTCCAGCAAGTACATTAGATGTCCCTCACCTCACCGAGAAGTTGCCCAACCAAAGCCAGGACTCTTGTTGTTCCACTACACTTGGCTCTTCAGGATGTTTTCGGCAGCACTGCAGTGCCCTTCCATGGTTTCACCTAGAAGATAATCCGATTCCAGTTACCATACGAGCCCTTCACCGGCCCACGGGGAATACTGCAAACTATGATGACTATCGCCAGTACCAGGCTCGCCATGGTGGCCAGCAACCCGGCCTCAAGAATAAAAGTGCAAATCAGGAGCCCTAGCCCAAGGAAAATATTGACTAGCCGAACAGGTCTTGCCACTTCCGCCAAAGCAGTCACTGAAAGAGTGATCAGTAAAGCTCCTATCAAGTGATGAGCATCCGCCAGAGGACCCTCCACCCCGAATAGAATACGACTTAACATCAGCAAACCACCTGCGGCAATGCAGGTTCCCAATCCCCAGGACCACCTGACATTGCCACTGAAAACTTCTCTCGCTGCTGTTCTGAGTGAGACCATCTGAAAACTATCCCCGGCGTTTTTTTGTACGCGGCCCTCATCGGTGTCACCAAAGATAAAGACTCGCAGCAGGGAGTGGCCCTGGCACTTGCGACGCCACAGGAACTGACCAGTGGCTACCAGTTCATCCACGGAAAGTGGAATCTGCAGGAGCATGGCCGTGGCGGCAATCAGGCACAGAGTGCACCAGGTATTCAGCAGGATTGGCTGGATAATAATAAAGGTAATGGATACCGCCCCCAGCGGTACGATAAGAATGCCGAACAGTGTGGTCAGCCAGGGCATGGTCCGCCAGCGCCGGGCTGAACCGGCCACACCCACGAGAATTTCCATTAAATACACCAGGGCTCCGACGCCGGCATCGGGCACTGGCCATGCCTCGGAAACCGACGATGTAGTGATTTCTTCGGTACCGTTCTTACTGTCCCCCGGCACAGCGCCGGCAAAGAAGGGCTCCCACAGCCCATCCACATGACCTAGCTGATAAGCGGCCATGTAGCTGGAAATAAAAAACCCGATAAATGCCAGGACAATAATGGGCAGTCGTTGGAACCAGCCGGACGGGGAATAGTGCCAGCCCGGCGGGATGGTCGGCCCTGTCATGGCTGCCAGTGGTGACACGCCGGGGGCGGGCCGCAGTAATACTGAAAAGCCGACCACCAGACTTCCTACCAGAGTGCCGTTGAGATAGGCGGAAGGCTCCGGGGCCCACATCAGCAGGGGGGCCGACATGACCCAGAGGCCCACAGCAGCAGTGGCCCAGCGCGCTGCTGGCAGAGACCAGGACAGGGATAAAAAGGCAAACACAACAATGGCGCAACCGGCGAGAATATCGCTGTAAACCATGCCTGTGGATTGGTAATCGAGGCGTACAACGGACATTATCAGCCAGAAACCCAGACCGATATTGAACAGATGTCCCCACAGGTTGCGGCCATGCTCTTCCCGGTACCAGTTTTCGTGTCGACGCCGCAGCCTTTCAGGTTTGTCGGTTTTTTCCGCCGCATCCAGCATCCAGTCGGGGGGCCGGATACCGTTGTGGTTATACCAGGCAGCTGGATCCTTTTTGAGGTTTTCAACCAGGGTGGGTAACTTGTCGCCTATAAAATGTTGGGGCTCCCAGTCGAGAAGTCGTTTGGCCTGAGTCAGGTCCAGGGCATAGTGATCGGAAGAGAGGTCGATCATGAAAGGCTTGATAAAAGGCTTTTCACCATGGTCCAGTGCGTCGGGCACCACAGGCTCGGCTTTTGCCTGAACCCAGGCTCCCGCTTTGGCAATAGACTCAGGCAGGGTATATGTATTCCACTGCTTTTCACCGTGGAGCTGATACCCCAGTGCGTCCTGTAGTTCCCTGTAACTCATCACCTCGGATTCCCCTGCCAACAGGGTGCAGCCAGCTGGCATCTCCTTGCGCCTGTCGACACAGCGTTTGAAGACTTCCAGCATGTCTTCCAGGTGAATGAATGCCTGACCGGCATTCAGATCTCCGGAATACAGATGCGACTCCATGGCACGCTCATAGATGCGAGCAATCTGGTGTGTCAGTGTTGGCACGGCGGTATTTTCGTCGTACAGGCCTGCCAGGTGCAAAAGCGTGTAGGGGATACGCTCACCGTATTGCTGGATCACTTCTTCAGTTTTAGCCTTGGATTCCGGGTAGGCCCAGCCGGGGGCCAGGGGAGAACTTTCCGTTACATATTTCCCGGGTGATACCGGTTTGTGAACCAGCATGGTGCCTGAATAAATAAAGCGCTCTACGTCAAAGGGCTCGAGGGCATCCAGCAGACGGCGTGTTCCCTCGACGTTGACTTCCTCGTATAAAACCGATTCTACACCGGTGAAATCAAAGTAGGCCGCCAGGTGAATAACTGCTGCAATTTTGTCGCCATGCTGTCGACGCAATTGATTGAATGCCAGACGAAGAGAGTCTGCGGAGGTGAGGTCGGCAACGATATCGCATTTATCAGGCTTCAGATCCATCCCCACAACCTGATAGCTTGCCTTGAGCTTTTTTGTCAGGGCTGTGCCAATATTTCCACCCGCACCGGTAATAACAACAATGGGTTTGTTAGATGACTTTTGCCTGGTGTTCTTGATAAGGGTCCTCTCTACAAATTGTATTGACTGACATGGTGCGGGCTTTTTTCACCCGCCCGACGCCACTGACGTCATATATGCAGTGATGAAACGATGTTGCTGGATAATGCTGCTGTTGCCCTACACACATAAAAATCTAGTTCATAATCTGTATTTGTTCCAACTGGAAGTGCCGTTGAGAAAATGGTAAATGGGGTAAAACCATATCTCTTGCGCTATTTTCGGCTTGCCGGGATATTTCCATTGGTCATATAAACAGTGCTAGTCTCACCTAAGGTTGAAGGTACCTGTTGACAGTGATTCCGGGTTGGTGGGTTTCCGGTCAGTTTTGACACAGGCGGTTGTGTTTCAACAGGCAGATTGGTTTCAACAGGCAGATTGAATCTGACAAAGGGGCACTCCATGCTCGAATCAATCCAGCAACAAATTCTGGATGTTTTAACTTCGGTGATCGTTCATATTCCCAATCTGGTGGGTGGATTACTGTTATTGCTGGCCGGTTGGTTGCTGGCCCGTTTTTTACATCTGCTGGTTACCCGCTTTATCCGCACCCTCAATCATCTGCTGGATCGCCAGTTACAAAACTTAAACCTTCACTTTGTCCGCATACCGGCTGCCACAGAAAGGTTGATTGGTTTTGTGGTGTTCTGGGCCACTATTCTGATATTTGCCATTGTCGCCATTAGGGTGGTGGGCGTTGCCGGGGCGACTGTCTGGCTCGACCGTTTAATGGTGTATCTGCCCTCTCTGATGGCGGGTGGCCTGATTATTATCAGCGGCTTTATTCTCGGCAGTGTGGTACGCCATCTGATCACCCATGCGGCGGCCTCAGCCGATATTGCCCAGGCAGCGCTGCTCGGTCAGATTGCGCAGATCTCTTTTGTTATTGTCGGCGTGGTCATGGGGCTTGGCCAGGTGGGCGTCGATGTCAGTTTCCTGGTCATTCTGTTTGGTATTGGTTTTGCTGCCGTTTTGACGGGATTTTCTCTGGCCTTTGGCCTCGGTGCCAGACCGCTGGTGGAAAATCTCATCGCAACGCGTCATCTCAAGGAATTTGTCCGGCCCGGGCAGATTGTCGAGACCGGCAATGAGCGGGGCAGGGTATTGGAGTTCACTGCCACCGGAATGGTGGTGGAAACGGCTGATGGTCGAAAACTGATTCCGGCCCGGCTCTGTATGCAACAGTCTTTCAGTGTGATTACCCGGGAGACGATGGATGACGAACTCTAATCCCCTGAGCCTGGATTTTCTCATCAGTAAGCCGGAGGCCGCAGCTCAGGTGTTGCAGTCGCTGGAGGATCAAGAGGCGGCAATTTACCTGCAGGAAGTGCCGGTCCGGATTGTTGCCCCTGTGCTGCAGGAAATGCAGGTGTGGCCAGCATCGCGTATTCTCGACCAGTTATCGCTGGAACAGAACGCGGCCATTTTTGCCCAGCTCCCTTACCAGACAGTTGCTGCCCTGTTGCGCTTGCAGCAGCGCGCACGGCGCACCGAGTTGCTGGCGGTACTACCCGCCAGGCTTTCCCGGTCTTTGAGTGTGTCGCTGATTTATCAGGAAAATACGGTTGGTGCCTGGATGGATATGTCCACACCGGGCTTTTACTCTGAGCTCCCGGCCGGCGAGTGTCTGGCATTACTGAAAAAGTCTTCGGATTCGTTTGGTACCAGCCTGGTAATTATCAACCAATCCCACCAGGTGATCGGCATGGTGGGTCTGGATAAGCTGCTGGCCAGTCCCGATGAGCAAATGCTGGGTCAATTGATGGATTCTGCGCAGCAACCGCTGGCCGCAGAGATGAGCATCCAGATGGCTGTCAATCTGTCTGATTGGCACTGTTACCCTGTGTTG
>DDNV01000044.1:1166-5271 GCA_002341315.1 Cellvibrionales bacterium UBA2511 | reverse complement strand
AGCGATATTTTCGGCGATGTATTCGGCGATATTTTCGGCGGTGGTGGCCGCGGCAGGGGCGGCCCTATGCGGGGTTCAGACCTGCGCTATGATATGCAACTCGACCTCGAAGATGCGGTAAAAGGTAAAACAGTCCAGATCAGGGTGCCCACCCTGGTCAATTGTAAAACCTGCGACGGCTCCGGTGCCAAAAAAGGCAGCACGCCAACCACTTGTGGTACTTGCGGTGGTCATGGTCAGGTGCGGATGTCGCAGGGCTTCATTGCTGTTCAGCAGACCTGCCCGACCTGTCGGGGTCGTGGTCAGGTTATTTCTGATCCCTGTGGCGTTTGCCATGGTCAGGGTCGCGTACAGGAAAGCAAGACGCTGTCTGTCAAGGTTCCTGCCGGTGTTGATACCGGTGACCGCATTCGTCTGGCGGGTGAAGGTGAGGCCGGGCCGGAAGGTGGTCCTCCGGGCGATCTTTACGTTCAGATCCACGTTCGCGAGCACTCGCTGTTCAAGCGTGAGGGTAGAAACCTGTACTGTGAAGTACCGATCAGTATTGTGGATGCCATTCTGGGTGGAGAAATTGAGGTGCCGACGCTGGATGGCCGGGTGAAATTAAAAATTCCGCCTGAAACTCAGACTGATCGGGTCTTTCGTCTGCGGGGCAAGGGCGTTGCCAGCGTGCGCGGTGGTGGTCCCGGAGATCTCCTGTGCCGGGTTGTCCTCGAGACCCCGGTGAATCTCAATGCCGAACAGAAAGAATTGTTGCGCCAGCTCCAGGAAAGCCTCGAAAAAGGCAAACACTCGCCCAAAAGAGCGTCCTGGTTTGAGGGTGTGAAAAAATTCTTTGATGGCTTTACGATATAGTGATTATCCGCACAGGTGGCCCTCTCTGGTTCCCTGTGCCATCACCATGAGATATATCAATGACGCGAATAGCAGTTACCGGCGCTGCCGGGCGTATGGGCAAGGCGCTGATCGAAGCGGTTGACCTGAATCCCTCCATGCATCTCACGGTCGCTCTGGAGCGACCTGGCAGTTCCCTGATAGGCGTTGATGCCGGTGAGCTGGCGGGTGTTGGTTCCAATGGCGTCAAAGTGCTCGGCGACATCCGCCAGACACTGGAACAATTTGATGTGCTCATCGATTTCACCGCCCCCGATGCCACACTTGCGAATGCGAAGGCCTGTGCTGCCAGTGGTCGCAAAATGGTTATAGGGACCACCGGCTTTACCCCGGAGCAGCGTGCTCAGCTGGTTTCCCTGGCGGATCGCACTGCCCTGTGTATGGCATCCAACTTCAGTACCGGCGTAAATTTGTGTTTCAAATTGCTGGATATGGCGGCCAGCGTGCTGGGTGATGAAGTCGATATTGAGATTTACGAGGCCCATCACCGCCATAAGGTTGATGCCCCCTCAGGCACTGCATTGAGTATGGGGCAGGTGGTCGCCAGTGCGCTGGGTCGCGATCTGGGCGAAGTCGCTGTCTACGGTCGCGAGGGACAGACGGGTGCGCGTGATCGGCAGACCATCGGTTTTGCCACTGTCCGGGCCGGTGATATTGTCGGCGACCACACGGTGATGTTTGCGGCTGAAGGGGAGCGAGTGGAAATTACCCACAAAGCCTCGAGTCGTATGTCGTTTGCCCGCGGTGCCGTTCGCGCCGCTGGCTGGCTACAGGAAAAACAAACCGGCCTGTTCGATATGCAGGATGTCTTGGGGTTGAAATAGACGGTGTGCCAATCAAGCGGAGACTTCGCTCTTCTGTTGTTAGCTTGCCAGGCTCCAGTGTGCACCCGGTTTTTGCCCCCGACCAGCCGCTTGGAAACGGATTAGCACTGGACATCGGCATGCCTCTTGCCTAGAATATCCAGTTAGTTTCTACTGATGTGAAACGCCCTGCAAAGACACAGGTGAAAAGCGCGATTGAATGATTTGAAAGCGAGGTGAGACGCACGGTTTCATCTCGCTTTTTTGCAGCCTGATATCATGAAATCAATGAGTTAGTTTTTGGTACGGGCGATTCCTGCAGTTCTGGATTCCCGGTTATTTGAGGAGGTTGCTTTGAATACCGATAGCCATCGGTCCGCCATTCTTGCACTTGAGGATGGCACTGTTTTCGAAGGCATTGCCATTGGTGCGGAGGGTGTTTCCAGTGGTGAGGTGGTATTCAATACAGCATTGACGGGATACCAGGAAATTCTCACTGATCCCTCCTATGCCCGACAGATCGTAACACTGACCTACCCCCACATTGGCAATACCGGTGTCAATGATGAAGACAACGAGTCTGACCGGATCTGGGCCGCGGGTCTGGTGATCCGGGATTTGCCGTTGATGGCAAGCAATTTCCGGTCCCGCCAATCGCTCGACGCCTATCTGAAGGCGAATAATATTCTCGGTATTGCCAATATAGATACCCGCAAGCTCACGCGTATTCTGCGGGAGAAGGGTGCCCAGAATGGCTGTTTGATGGCGGGTTCTGTCGATCAGGCAAAGGCCTTGTCTTCGGCAAGAGGTTTTGCCGGTCTAAAAGGCATGGATCTGGCCCGGGAAGTGACGACCGCAAAACCCTACCCCTGGCGGGAAGGGACCTGGCGTCTCGGGCAGGGTTGTTCAGCTCCTTCGGAAAATCCCTACAATATTGTTGCCTACGATTTCGGTACAAAGCGGAATATTCTACGTATGTTGGTGGATCGGGGAGCCAATTTGACGGTGGTCCCTGCAGAAACGCCTGCCGCCAAGGTGTTGGCCATGAACCCGGACGGCGTGTTCCTCTCGAACGGCCCCGGCGACCCGGAACCCTGCGATTATGCCATCCGGGCCATTCGCGACATTCTCGATCACGACATCCCGGTGTTTGGTATTTGCCTGGGCCATCAGTTGTTGGCTCTGGCCAGCGGTGCCAGAACAGAAAAAATGAAATTTGGACACCACGGTGCCAATCATCCGGTGAGAAGTCTTGATGACGGGTTGGTCTTGATTACCAGTCAGAACCACGGCTTCGCGGTGGATGAACAGACATTACCCGACAATCTGCGCGCAACCCATCGGTCATTGTTCGACGGATCATTGCAGGGCCTGCACCGCACCGACAGACCGGCCTTCAGTTTTCAGGGGCACCCAGAAGCCAGTCCCGGCCCCCACGATGCGGCGCCACTGTTCGACCATTTTTTTGAGCTGATCCGGGCCAGGCAGGCCAAGGACTAGTGCGAAAATCCAGGTAAGCGGAGAGCGACAGTTGCTCCTGGTTACTGCTTAGTGGTTGTGAACTGGATTGTTTCCACAGGTAGTCCAAGCTAACGACAATTGCCATACTGACGATAATTTATGCCAAAAAGAACCGATCTTAAAAGTATCCTGATCCTCGGCGCCGGCCCCATTGTTATCGGGCAGGCCTGCGAGTTTGATTACTCGGGTGCACAGGCCTGTAAAGCCCTGCGGGAAGAGGGTTACCGGGTGATTCTGGTGAACTCGAATCCGGCGACGATCATGACGGATCCGTCCATGGCGGATGCGACCTACATCGAGCCTGTGGAATGGCGGACCGTGGCCAAAATTATTGAGCGGGAGCGCCCCGATGCTCTGCTGCCAACGATGGGCGGGCAGACTGCACTTAATTGTGCTCTGGATCTGGCTCGCGAAGGTGTGCTGGAGGAATTTGGTGTCGATATGATCGGGGCCGACCGGGATGCTATCGATAAAGCCGAGGATCGCAACCGTTTTGACAAAGCCATGAAGGCAATCGGACTGGAAACGCCCAAGGCTGTTATCGTGCACAGCCTTGAGGAGGCATTGCAGGTGCCGGACCAGTTCGGTTACCCCTGTATTATTCGCCCGTCCTTCACCATGGGTGGTTCGGGTGGTGGTATTGCCTATAACCGTGAAGAGTTTGAAGAAATCTGCCGTCGGGGGCTGGACCTCTCTCCCACCAAAGAGCTCCTGATTGACGAGTCCCTGATTGGCTGGAAAGAATACGAAATGGAAGTGGTGCGGGACAGGAATGACAACTGCATCATCATCTGTTCCATCGAAAACCTGGATCCCATGGGTGTACATACCGGTGATTCAATTACCGTAGCCCCGGCCCAGACTCTCACCGACAAGGAATACCAGAT
>DDNV01000044.1:632-1006 GCA_002341315.1 Cellvibrionales bacterium UBA2511 | reverse complement strand
GAATACCAGATCATGCGCAACGCTTCCATCGCGGTGTTGCGGGAGATTGGTGTGGAGACCGGTGGCTCCAATGTGCAGTTTGCCGTGAATCCGGTGGATGGTCGGTTGGTGGTCATTGAAATGAACCCCAGGGTATCGCGTTCCTCTGCCCTGGCCTCCAAGGCGACGGGCTTCCCGATTGCCAAGGTGGCAGCGAAGCTGGCGGTAGGGTATACCCTGGATGAATTACAGAACGACATCACGGGAGGTGCCACCCCGGCTTCCTTCGAGCCCAGTATCGACTATGTGGTTACCAAGATTCCCCGTTTCGCCTTTGAGAAATTCAGTGCAGCCAATGCCAAACTGACCACGCAGATGAAGTCGGTGGGCGAGGT
>DDNV01000044.1:0-470 GCA_002341315.1 Cellvibrionales bacterium UBA2511 | reverse complement strand
GGCGAGGTCATGGCGATTGGCCGTACTTTTCAGGAATCCCTCCAAAAAGCACTCCGTGGCCTGGAAGTCGGGTCTGCCGGATTTGAGCCCAGGGTGGATGTCAATACTGACGAGGGCCTGAATGAGTTGCGGGAGCAGCTCAGTGATCCGGGCGCAGAGCGTATCTGGTTTGTGGGCGATGCGTTTCGTGCTGGCATGTCCGTGGATGATGTATTTGATCTCTGCGCTATTGACCCCTGGTTTCTGGCGCAGATTGAAGATCTGATCAGGGAAGAGCAAAAGTTGCAGGGCCGGACACTGGAAAGTCTGGATGCCGGTCAGTTGTACGCCCTTAAACGCAAAGGCTTTTCCGATATTCGGCTGGCGAGCCTGCTCGACAGTTCGGAGACCGCCGTGCGCGAGAGGCGTAGAGCCCTGAACATCCACGCGGTTTATAAGCGGGTGGATACCTGTGCTGCAGAGTTCGCCAC
>DDNV01000038.1:9211-13928 GCA_002341315.1 Cellvibrionales bacterium UBA2511 | reverse complement strand
CCGAAGGCGATGGTGATGCAGTCAAAGGTATTGTCGGGGAATGGCAGATACTGTGCATCGGCCTGTGCATAGCGGACGTTGCTCGCGGCACCGCGATCTGTCAGCTTGTCACGGCCCACCTTGAGCATGGAGTCGTTGATGTCTGCCAGTACCACTTCACCGGTGGGGCCCACCAGCCGCGAAAATTTAACGGTCAGGTCGCCGGTGCCACCGCNNATATCCAGTACCCGCTGGCCACTGCGCACCCCGGACAACTCAATGGTATAGCGCTTCCAGAGCCGATGGATGCCCCCGGACATCAGGTCATTCATCAGGTCGTATTTGCCGGCCACGGAGTGAAACACATCCGCGACATGGCCAGCTTTTTCCTGCACGGGAACGGTTTTGAAACCGAAATGGGTGGTTTTGTTGTCAGTCATCGCCCAACGCCGGATTGAGAAAGGTCGACATTGTACACCGACACCGCCGGGGTGTCCCTTGGCGAGACGTCAATCAGCAGGTTTTCTGATTGCAATCAACTCCCCTGAAGCCCGGGCAGTCAGGGGATGTAACGCTCCCGCCTGGCGGGTTTGAGGCGAGCGAGGTCGACGACAATAAGTCCATCCACACAGTTGGCAAACGCCGGATCGATATTGAAACCGGCAAACTGGACGCCGCCCAGCTCACAGACCTCGGTGTACTGTTTGAACAGAGTGGGAACACTGAGGTTCATATGAGCCAGTTCGCTCTTCAGCTGGGTGAATTCTTCCCGCTGATCCACACCGGGGAATTTCTCGGCCAGTTCGGTCAGGTGATCCTGGTTGATGCGATAGGGCAGCATCGGTTCCGCCAGGTGTTGCAGGCTGGGATAGTGGCGGCTGTAGAAATACACCAACATTTCCATGGCCCATTCGGGATAGCTGTTACTCAGCGTCACCGGTCCAAACAGATAGCGGTAGTGCGGGTTTTTACCCAGAAAAGCACCGATTCCGTACCACAGATAATCCAGGCTGCGACGGCCCCAGTATTTGGGTTGCACAAAACTGCGCCCCAGTTCCAGCCCCTTCGAGAGGTAGGGTTTCATGGCAGGGGCATAATCAAACAGCTCTGCGGAATAGAGATATCCCCGCCCCATATTGTCCAGGCAGACCGAAGCATCACAGAACCGGTAGGCCCCGGCGATTTCCAGTTCTGCCTCGTCCCACAGCAGCAGATGAAAATAGTGGTGATCGTACCCGTCGATGTCGCGGCGGCTGCCGGTACCTTCCCCCACCGCCCGGAAGGCAATTTCCCGCAACCGGCCCACTTCCCGCATGATCATTGAATCGGGCTGGTAACGGTACAGGTAGATCTGTTTGCCATCCCCGGTACTGCCGAGCCATTCGCACTGTTTGACCGCTTCTCGCAGCAGAGCCCGGTTTTCCGGGTGGGCAATGGCGCTGACCGTATTGAAAATGCCTTTTTTGTCCTGGCCGATGCGGTACAGGTGGCGCTTGAACAGTTTACTTTTTTCCCGCAATGACACATGGATGCGCTGGTAGCAGTCATAGCTGACCGGTTCGCCGATGCGAACATCCACGCAGTTCCTGGCCTGTTTGAACATCTCTCTTACCAGCAGCAGGGTGGAGAGCGGTTTGGCGACCAGCGACACACTATAGAACAGCGCCGAATTGCGACCGTCCACGAATACCGGCAGAACCGGGGCCTTGCTGTTGATGGCCATGCGCAGGAAACCGTTGCGCCAGTCGCCATCCCGGATGCCCTGGGGGCCGAAGCGGGACACCTCCCCTGCGGGGAAGATAATGATCGCCCCCTCATTGTCCAGGTGTTCGCGGATGGCGGTCAGATTCTGGCGCGTGGTATTGCCACCCATATTGTCCACGGGCAGTAGCAGATTATGCAGCGGCTTGATGGTAAACAGCAGTTCGTTGGCCACCACCTTGACATCCGGGCGGGTTTCTCTCACCAGTTTCAGTAGTGCCAGGCCATCCAGTGAACCAATGGGGTGGTTGGCGATGATGACGACCCGACCGTGGGTGGGAATACGGTGCCGTTCGTGGTCGCGCACGGTATAGCGGAAATCGAAGTAATCCAGTACCTGTTCGACAAAGTCGAAGCCGTGAAGATGGGGGTAATCCTGCTCGAACTGCTGGAAACTCTGTTCCCGGAACAGCATCCTCAGTACCCGGATAACGGGGCGCACCAGTTTGGGGTGGCGCTGGTAAAAGCCGGGGTAGCGGTCCTGGATGAAGAGTTCGATATTGAGCATGCGCTGGTTTCTCCTTTTCGAACCAGCTTAGTGCGTCAATATGACAGATTATGGATAGACAGGTGACAGACTTGTGACAGCGCTTGCCCGGGGTCAGGCCGCCGCTTCGGTGACGGCTTCTTCGTGAAATATGGCGCAACCCCTGCCCGCTTTTTTTGCCAGGTACATAGCACTGTCGGCGTCATTGATGAGGTGTTCTGTCTGTGAGGTCGCTGCGGCCGTGTCCAGAAACCGTATCCCGATACTGGTAGAGACCTTGAGTTCCTTGCGGTCAAAGGACAAGGGAGCACTAATAGTGTTAATCAGCCGCTTTGCAATCAGCTCCACTTTTTTCTGGGCGGCACTGGACTCCTGGCCCAGGTCGCTGAGAATAACGATGAACTCATCGCCTCCCAGCCGCCCCACAATATCTTCGGTGCGGGTCATCGATTTGAGCCGTTTGGCAATTTCTACCAGTATTGCATCGCCAGCTTCATGACCAAATCTGTCATTGACCGGTTTGAAACCGTCCAGATCCAGCACCAGCAGGGCACCGAAAACGTTATGCCGCGAACAGCCGGCGAGGGTTTTCTCCAGGTGCTGGTAAATAAGTCTGCGGTTGGCCAGCTGGGTGAGTGGGTCGAGGCAGGCCATATATTCTATTTGATGTAAGGTATCGTTATGCGCTTTGACAAAAGGTTTGACCACCCAGAAATAGATAATTGGGGTGGATAAAACCACCAGCGAAAAAGCATTCAGAGTGGCCTCCTGAAAGGCGGAGATGGCCGGGGGAAAGGTGTGCAGAAAGGCCATTACCAGAAACTCGGCACCTGAGACGATGCCGACAATTCGAACAGTGACCTGTGCCTTACTGGGCAGGTCAATGGTTTTCTCCTGTCGGATCATTGGTTTTTTTTCTGGCTATTGTTCACACAGACCAACTTATCACACTTGATCCGTCAATTCATGGGTAGTCTTTTTATGGGCAATCCGTGTCGCCTTTTTGTCTAAGTTATCTGAATCCTGTCCTCGACAGCTTCAGCCGAAGTTGTTTTTCAATTTCCAGAATGACAAATACGGCGAGACCAATGGCGACAATCAGTAAGCCATCCGTCACTGATATTGGCTCGGTATTGAAAATCGATTGCAGGGCTGAGACGTAGGTGATCGAAAACTGAGCCAGCGTAACCAAAAAAACCGCGATCCATATTACCTTTGTGCCGCGCACAGCCTGCCAGGTCAATGATGTGCCGTAGATATTGCGAACGAAGAAGAGGCTGAATATCTCCATGGCAACCAATGTGTTCATTGCCATAGTCTGAGCCATGGCGATGTTATAACCACGCTCTATGGCATACGTGTAAATACCAAATACACCGCATACGAACAGGCTGCAAAGCAGCAGAATCTGCCATACCCAGGTGCCCCCCAGTAGCGGTGCGCCCTGGGGGCGGGGGGGACGACGCATGGTGTTTTGTTCTGTCGGTTCAAAAGCCAGGGCGATACCCAGCGTGACAGCTGTGATCAGATTTACCCAGAGAATCTGAATGGCTGTGATGGGCAACGCCATTCCCAGTAACAACGCTATCACAATAGGCATCGCTTCGCCGACGTTGGTGGGTAGAGTCCAGCTGATGACCTTTTTTATGTTGTCGTAGACAGTCCTGCCTTCCCGGACAGCGGCCACGATGGAAGCGAAATTGTCATCTGCCAGCACCAGCTCGGCAGCCTCTTTTGCAGCCTCACTGCCTTTCTTCCCCATGGCAATGCCGACATTGGCCCGTTTCAGGGCAGGGGCATCATTGACCCCGTCACCGGTCATGGCAACAACCTTGCCCTGTGCCTGCAATGCCATCACCAGTCGCAATTTGTGCTCCGGGCTGGTGCGGGCAAAAATGTCGGTATCGACCACAGCAGACGCCAGATCAGCATCGGTCATTTGATCCAGGTCCACGCCAGTCAATACTTTGTCCGGATTTTCCAGTCCGATCTGGCGGGCGATGGCGGCGGCTGTGCCGGCGTGATCACCGGTGATCATCTTCACCTGAATCCCGGCCTGATGACACTCGGCCACTGCAGTAATGGCTCCTGCGCGGGGCGGGTCCATCAGGCCCACCAGACCCAGCAGGGTCAGTCCGTCCGTCACATCCGTCATTTCCAGTGAGAGGTGTTGTGGTCGGACTTCCCTGGTGGCAAGGGCTAGCACCCGCAGGCCCCTTGCAGCCAGATCTGTGCTGCTTTGATGCCATCGATTCTGGTCAATTGGCACGGTATCTCCCGACTGGGTGGACTCATGACTGCACATGGCCAGTATTTGCTCGGGAGCACCTTTGACAAAAATAGCCGCCTTTCCTTCATGATTATGGTTGAGGGTCGCCATAAAGCGATGCTTGGCGTCAAACGGAATAGTATCTGTCCTTGCCCAAAGACCCTGCTCAGCATGTCTGTCAATTCCAGTTCTTCCTGAAAAAGCCAGTAATGCCGCCTCCA
>DDNV01000038.1:8794-9153 GCA_002341315.1 Cellvibrionales bacterium UBA2511 | reverse complement strand
GCCCAAAGGCCTTGCTCAGCATGTCTGTTAATTCCAGCCCTTCCTGAAAAGGCCAACAGTGCCGCCTCCATAGGATCTCCCTCTATGTCCCAGTTTTTCTCCTTCTCATGCAGGGCGCTGTCATTGCAAAGTGCGGCTGTCCTTCCCATTGCTGTGAGTACCGGATGATCTTCATGGTTGATGGCGGCCTCATCAATATGCACCGTTCCAGAGGGCGCATAACCTTCACCGTCCACTGTCAACAATCGGTGCTGGATAACCACGGTGGTAATATTCATCTCGTTGCGAGTCAGCGTGCCGGTTTTATCCGTACAGATAACCGATACGGAGCCTATCGTTTCTATTGCTGGCAGACGGCG
>DDNV01000038.1:8018-8650 GCA_002341315.1 Cellvibrionales bacterium UBA2511 | reverse complement strand
TTTCTCCTGGCCATGGTTTGAACGCCGATAGCCAGGGTAATGGTCAGTACTGCTGGTAGGCCTTCCGGGATGGCGGCTACAGTCAGGCCAACGACTGCCATGAAGAGCGCGTCAAAGGCCTGTTGCTGAATGAAGATGCCGAAGGCCAGTATGAGACTGGCAACGGTGAGGATCATTGCGGTGAGCCACTTGGAGAAAATCGCCATCTGGGCCACGAGTGGAGTCGTCAGTGTTTCCACCGTAGAGAGCAGGCCGCTGATAAGACCTATCTCAGTAGCCCCCGCGATGGCTGTAACTACCCCTGTGCCCTGGCCACTGGTAACCAGTGTTCCACCGAATGCCATGCAATTGCGGTCACCTAGAGGCACCTCTTGCTGGATGGCTGCAGTCTGTTTCTCCACAGGTAGTGATTCGCCGGTAAGAATGGCTTCCTGGATTTGCAAACCATGGGCCTTGATAAGTCGTAAGTCCGCTGGCACTTTGTCGCCGGGTTCCAGTAATACGATATCTCCGGGCACCAGTTGCTCGGCAGGAATAGTGTGTCGCCCGCCATCCCGTAACACCGAGGCATTCGGGGACAACATCCGATTGATGGCATCCATGGCCTTCTCGGCTTTTCCCTCCTGAATAAA
>DDNV01000038.1:5090-7872 GCA_002341315.1 Cellvibrionales bacterium UBA2511 | reverse complement strand
TCGGCTTTTCCCTCCTGAATAAAGCCAATCAGGGCATTGACGATTACGACCGCCAGGATGACAGCCGTGTCGATCAGGTGACCCAGTAATAACGTAATCACTGCTGAGCCGAGCAGCACATAAATCAACACATTGTGAAAATGCACAAGAAATCGCATGATCGGTCCGCGCCGTTCGGCTTTCGGCAGACTGTTGGGGCCAAAGCGGGCTGCCCTGATTTCGGCTTCACTTGTGCTTAAGCCCTGAGGAGCGGAATCCAGTTCAGATAAAGTGTTTTCGTAGGTGCGTAAGTACCAGGTTTTGGTTTCCATAACTATCTGGGTTCACTGAGTCTGCCGTTTTGGGGCGTGTTATTGCCACGATGCTGGAGATTTAATTGGGGTAGTATGAACAAAGCACAATACAGTGTCTCAGAATAAAAAATCGTCAGCCTGTCATCAATAAATCAACTGTCTCCAGTAAGATGGCGATCATGTACTCTGATCAGCAGTATACCTTGGAGGAATGATAACAATGGCCGTTATTTGCAAAACAGTTGAAGAGGCATTGGCACCGATAAAATCCGGCGACAGGGTCTGGTGTCACTCCATGGCGGCAACGCCCTATAGGCTTCTGGAAGCGCTGGCCGTACACGTTTTGAGCCTTGAAAACGTCACACTGCTTCAGCTTCACCTGGAGCATGCAGAAGCGGTCTGCCAGCCCCAACTTGAAGGGCATTTGCGCAACCGCTGTTATTTCGTCAGCCACAGTACCCGGGAACTGGTGAATGCCGGCAAGGCGGATTATGTGCCCATCTTTCTTTCCGAAATTCCCAAACTGCTGCGCAGTGGTTGTCAGCCGATTGATGTCGCCCTGATTCAGGTGTCGCCCCCGGATCGTCACGGCAATTGCTCGCTCGGTGTCTCCGTAGAGGCCACTCTGGCAGCCTGTAACGTGGCAAAAACCGTGATTGCCCAGATTAACCCGCAGATGCCCCGCACTCACGGTGATGCAGCCATTTCACTGAAGTCCATTGACTTCGTTGTGGAGATCGACAGCGAGATCCCCGCTTCTTCCCCTTCTGTGCCAAAGGACGAACACCTGCAGATTGGTGGCCATGTGGCAGAGTTGATTCGCGATGGCGACTGCCTGCAAATGGGCATTGGCGCCATACCGGATGCGGTGCTGGCGCATCTCGGCAACCATCGACATCTGGGTATCCATACTGAAATGTTTTCCAGCGGTGTACTGCCATTGGTGGCATCCGGTGTCATCGACAACAGCAATAAGGTGATTCAGCCGGGTAAAATTGTCACCAGCTTTGTACTGGGTTCCGACGCCCTCTACGATTTCGTCGCTGATAACACCGAAGTGCTTTTTCTCGATGTGGAATATGTCAACAACCCGGCAGTCATTCGAAAAAATGCTCAGGTGGTATCGATCAACAGTGCGATTCAGATCGACCTGTCCGGTCAGGTCTGTGCGGACTCCATCGGCGGGAAGGTTTATTCGGGTTTTGGTGGGCAGGTGGATTTTGTTACCGGCTCCCAGCTTTCAGAGGGTGGTCGCTCTATCATTGCGATGCCCTCGACGGCACTTTCCGGCAGTCAGTCGCGTATTGTCAGCCATCTCTCGGGCGGCGCCGGTGTGGTGACGTCGCGCGCCCAGGTGGATTTCATTGTGACCGAGTATGGTGTTGCGCATCTGCATGGTCGCAGTCTTCGCGAGCGGGCAGAACGCTTGATTGCCATTGCACATCCGGATTTCCGGGAGGACCTGGCAAAATCTGTCAATTTCTAGTCGCCGGCTTCGGATGCAGCTGAAAACCAGATATCGCCGTACCAGGCCCGTGCACTGAGACCGGTGTTGTCGGTATCGGTCATCAGGGCGACGGCCGCGATCTCCCCGGGTTCTTCACCGAACAGACGTCGATAATCGGCCAGTACATCCCGTTGTTCCTGTACCCATTGATCCCGCAACCCGTCACTACCCCGGACGGCGATCATCCGGGCATTGGAGGTGAAGGCATTGGGCCACTCACTGCCTGCGGGCTGATTGCTGGACCAGACATAATTGATCGCGCGGGTGCGCCAGAACCTCAGCCCACCGGAAAATACCACATACAGCCGCGCCGGATAATCATCGCCGGCCTTGTGGCGCTCATTGTTGCCAGTGAGCAGGTCGTTTACTTTCCAGGCCCAGTTCAGCAGCGGCGTCTGTTTCAGGTCAATGGCCATTTCCCGGTAAAGGCCCGAGGCGCTGGCGCGACTGTCAGCCCGCAGCACCTGTCGACCGTCATCGGGAACCAACGCATAATCGGTTTTTCCGGCAAACACTTTGGTGTTCCATTGATCGAGCTGACCTTCTGAAAAGTTGCCGACATCGATTCGGTCAACCTCGGCGAACGCTACCCCCGAACAGGGCAACAGTGCAGTGATCAGCGAGATTTTCAGCCATACCGTCATTGCTCGACAGGTTGTTGATGAAATAGATGGGAGCATAGGAATATCCGAACAAGGAGGGTAGCCTGGCAGGCTGTCCAATAAGGCAACAGGTTAGTGTGGATTGCGGGGCTGGGCAACTCGTCAGGCGCATCGAAATCTGAGGGGCGGGAGCAAACGGTTTGGTGTTTGCTTCATCAGAACAGGTAGCATCGTATTTATGAAGCAATTACCGGGGGAGCTAACCACCATGGAGCGCCGCAGGCTTAAATACCTGGGGTTGGCATTGCTGCTGGCATTGTCACTGGGCATTGCTCTCGCCCTGTACCTTGCTTCCGCAGTGGGTGCCGTGATTGCACTGG
>DDNV01000038.1:0-4992 GCA_002341315.1 Cellvibrionales bacterium UBA2511 | reverse complement strand
GTGATTGCACTGGTGGCCGGTTACGTTGTCTGGAGATTATTTATTCTGTTAATTGATCGGCAGCTGGCGTTGACCTGCAGTGTTTGTCGGCGGCGGGGATTGGCCGAAATACCGGGGCTGCCTTGCCAACTGCCGGAATACCAATGCAGTGCATGCGGGGCACGCTTCCAGAATGGCCGTCCTGTATCGACGGGGCAAACGGATAAAACTCCCTGAACAGTGGCCTGTAAAGCCAGTATAAGTGTGGTCGGGGGCTACCTAATGCCGGGTAGGGCTGATCAACCTGACGACCTGGCGGTCCGGTTCACGAAACTCACCGGCTGCTTCCAGCGCCGAGAGATAATCCTGCCAGTAACGCTCGTAATTGATGGCAAGGTCGCGCAGATAGTCCCAGGTGAAAATACCGCTGTCGTGACCATCACTGAAAATCACTTGCAGGGCATAATTTCCCGAAGGGGCCACATGGGTGATACGGACACCATGTTTTCCCGACTGCAGTATCCCTTGTCCCTTGCCGTGTCCGCGAACTTCCGCGCTGGGGGAGTGCACCCGCAAATATTCTCCGGTCAGGGTAAACCGACTGCCGTCGGCATATTCCAGTAGCAGACTGCCTTCCTCAAGATTCAGTTTGATTTTTTCTGGCGTCATCGTGGCCACACTGCCGGTTTTATGCGGCGTCTGTTATTTAGCATCTAGAGAATGAATCGGGACAAATCTTCATCCCGGGAAATTTCATTCAGGTATTTATCGACATAGGCACTGTCAATATCGATGGGTTCGCTTTTTTCACCGAGATCGGAGGCTTCGAACGACATTTCCTCCAGTAGACGTTCCATGAGGGTATGCAGGCGTCGGGCACCGATATTCTCCGTCCGCTCATTGACATCAAAGGCAATTTCCGCAATACGCTTAACGCCATCGGCGGTAAAGCGGATGCGGAGCTTTTCGGTCGCCAGCAGCTCCCGGTATTGCTCGGTCAGAGACGCGCTGGGCTCGGTTAGAATTCGTTCAAAGTCACCACTGGTGAGGGATTCAAGTTCTACCCTGATGGGCAATCTGCCCTGTAGCTCCGGAATCAGATCCGAGGGTTTGGAGAAGTGGAAGGCACCGGATGCAATAAACAGGATATGGTCGGTTTTGATCATGCCGTATTTGGTGGAGACGGTGCAGCCCTCAATCAACGGCAGTAAATCCCGTTGCACACCTTCCCGGGAAATGTCGGTACCGGAGGTTTCGCCGCGCTTGGCCACTTTGTCAATTTCATCGATGAAAACAATGCCGTTCTGTTCCGCAACCGTGACCGCGCGAACTTTCAGTTCGTCATCATTGACCAGTTTTGCCGCTTCGTCCTCTGTGAGTTTTTTCATGGCCTGTGCCACGGTCATTTTTTGCCGACTGGTTTTGTTTTTTCCAAGGTTGGAAAACATGCTTTGCAGCTGATTGGTCATTTCTTCCATGCCGGGCGGCGCCATGATTTCAACGCCCACCGGCGACGCATTGACTTCGATTTCAATTTCCCGGTCATCCAGCTCACCCTGGCGGAGCTTTTTGCGGAATACCTGCCGGGTACCTGATTCTGTTTCTGTCTGTTCCTTGTCCCGGGCCGGGGGCAACAGAACATCCAGAATGCGCTCTTCGGCAGCATCCATGGCGCGGTGCTGGACTTTCTGCATTTCCTGTTCGCGGAGTTGTTTCACCGATGTCTCCACCAGATCGCGAATAATCGACTCCACATCCTTGCCCACATAGCCCACTTCGGTGAACTTGGTGGCTTCCACCTTGACGAAGGGCGCGTCCGCCAGTCGGGCCAGTCGTCGGGCAATTTCAGTTTTACCCACCCCGGTGGGGCCAATCATCAGAATATTCTTCGGTGTTACTTCATTGCGTAACTCCTCTCTGAGTTGCATGCGACGCCAGCGGTTGCGCAGGGCAATGGCCACAGCGCGCTTGGCTGCATCCTGCCCAATGATATGGCTGTCGAGTTCATGGACGATTTCACGGGGGGTCATATTGGACATGTCTTGGTCTCTTGTTTCCGGTTGCCGTCAAACCCTCGGGCTGTAGCGGCAAATAATGGAGCCCAACCGGGCAGTGTGACAGTGCTAACAGGGCTTCGCTCTGCCAACATCCGGTTGATCAGTAATCGAGTTGTTCAATCGTGCGGTTGTGATTGGTATAGATACAGATATCGCCTGCGATGGCGAGTCCCTTCTCGACGATATCCCTGGCACCCAGCTCGGTGTTCTCGAGCAGGGCACGCGCCGCAGATTGCGCGAAAGGGCCACCTGAGCCGATGGCTATCAGATCTTCTTCGGGCTGTATCACATCGCCGTTGCCGGTAATGATCAGCGAGGCTTCCTTGTCGGCTACCGCCAGCAGTGCCTCCAGTTTCCGGAGGATGCGGTCCGAGCGCCAGTCTTTGGCCAACTCCACAGCGGCGCGGGTCAGATTGCCACTGTGTTGTTCCAGTTTGGCCTCGAATCGTTCAAAAAGCGTGAAGGCATCGGCTGTGCCGCCGGCAAACCCAGCAATAATCTGATCTTTGTAAAGGCGGCGCACTTTGCGCGCGTTGCCTTTCATAACCGTGTTGCCAAGGGTGACCTGGCCGTCTCCACCGATGACAACGGTGCCATTGCGACGTACGGAGAGAATGGTGGTACCGCGATATTGTTCCAAAAGATTCTCCTGTGGGTTATCCATCCATCTGAAATAATTTTATACAGGGGACTAGGTGGGGCCAAAATACAGAAATTCAACAGTGACGGTTAGCCGGCGTCTCCCGTTGCCTTATCTTCTTTGAGGTACAGTGCCCCGTTCTCAATCCGGCAGGGCACCATGTCCAGGTATTGCCCGGCACAGGGCCCGGCAACGCATCGACCACTGTCCATCTCAAATAAAGCGCCGTGCGTACTGCACTGAATATATTGCTGGTCATAGTCCAGAAAACGATCCGGCATCAGGTTCAAGGGTGCACCTGTATGGGGGCAGTGGTTTTGATAAACAAACACTGCCTGTCCTCGCCTCACCACAAAACAGCTTTCACCGGTGATATTCAGTTCCCTGCTGCCGGGATTCGGTAGCTCTGCCATGTGGCAGAGCGGTTTTGCGGACATCAGCCACCCCGGCGCAGTGTTTCAATGCGCTCGCTGAGAGGGGGGTGGGTCATGAACAGGCGCGAAGCGTGTTCTTTCCAGCCACTGGAAATACCGAAAGCTGTGAGGGTATCCGGCATCTGGTTGGGCACGTGAGCCTGGGTTTCTTCCTGAAGTCGCTGCAGGGCCGAAATCATTGCACCGCGGCTGGCCAGATGTGCACCGCTGGCGTCGGCGCGGAATTCCCGCCAGCGGGAAAACCACATCACAATCATTGACGCAAAAATGCCCAGTACCACCTGCAATACCATGACGATCATGAAGTAACCCATGCCGTGACCACTGTTATTTTTGAACACCGCCCGGTCGATAATCGAGCCGAGAATCCGGGCAAAAAACATCACGAAAGTATTCAGAACTCCCTGTACCAATGACAGGGTTACCATGTCGCCATTGGCGACATGGCCGATTTCATGGGCCAGCACAGCGCGGATTTCCTCGCGATCAAAACGCTGCATCAGCCCGGCGCTGACCGCGACCAGGGCATCGTTCCTGTTCCAGCCCGTGGCGAAGGCATTTGATTGCTGTGCCGGGAAAATGCCGACTTCCGGCATGCCGATACCCGCTTTTTTTGCCAGATCAGCAACCGTTTCTTTCAGCCAGCGCTCCTCCGGGGTGCGGGGCTGGTCGATCAGTTGCACGCCGGTGGACCGCTTTGCCATCCACTTTGAGATAAGCAATGAAATGAATGAGCCGGCAAAACCGAATATCCCGCACATGATCAGCAGCCCGGTGAGGTTTCCCTGAACCCCTTGGGCGGCGAGGTATTGCTCCAGTCCAAGTACTTTGAAAATGATGCTGAACAGCACCAGAATGGCAATGTTGGTGCCCAGAAAAAGCCCGATTCTTAACACGTGATCTCTCCTAGTGATGAAGTCTGCCAGTATGGTGTCAGCATCTGGCACCTCTGTAAGATGCGACTGGTTTCAAAAAATTCAACTGCCGGGCTGATGAATACCCCGGATGTCTTGTCGGACCACCTGTCATAAACTGTCAATGGTTGCCGCGCTAAAAAGCAGTGGGGGACTATAGCAAAGATGACCGGCCGGCTCCCCAGAAGATTGATGAATTCCGGATCGGGACTGCAGTCACCCGGTAGCAATCCGATGTACTATGTGGGCAGGTTCCACTCTGGGTTCGCCAAAACGAGGTTCTGCCATGGCAGTAATGAAACCGCTGATAATAATACTGATGGCACTGAACGTGCTGTCCGGGTGCGCTCTATTGTCGCCGGGGCAGCCGCCGCCAGAAGTTCAGCTCAACAATGTGGAACCTGCCGGGCGAGAAGGGCTTGAGCAACGCTTTATGATCAGTTTGCGAATCCTCAATCACAGCAGCATACCACTGAATATTTCCGGACTATCCTATAGCCTCAATCTGGAGGGACATAAGCTGATCAGCGGGGTGGCCGGGGGGCTTCAGCCGATTCCTCCCCACAGTCAGGTCGCTATCAAGGTCCCGGCCTCCACCAATCTGATCAGTGGCCTGAAAATCATTGGTGCCTTTATGGAAAAGAACAGGCAATCGGTGGACTTTGAACTGGAAACCCGCTTAAGCATGGGCTGGTGGCGCATGCCTGTCACTGTGGTCGAATCGGGCTCGCTCGACTTGAGCCAATAATCCCCGGTTACATCGGATCAAGCGAACGTGATACTCCAGCGAATAGGTGAATGGTTAGCAAGTAAACTGGCCGAGCCCAGATATCACAGTACGATGCCAACCCGTACGGACCTGCTGGCGGCGACACTTCGTCCCGGTGACGTATTGCTCGTGGAGGGATTGAGTCGTTTCAGTATCGCCATCAAGTATCTCACCCAGTCTACCTGGTCCCATTCCGCAC
>DDNV01000095.1:13625-28996 GCA_002341315.1 Cellvibrionales bacterium UBA2511 | reverse complement strand
ACGCAGCGGCAGGCGGTATCGGCGTGATGACAGATGCCCGCTGGGAGAAGATTCACGACTTCATGCTGACGGCCGGCCTGGTCGACGAAGACCTCGATATCCATGACGTGTACAGCCTGGACGGTCTGCCCAAGGAACCCGTTCTGCCTTAAACGCTGAACCGGTAACCGCCATTCGTCGAACCCTTAAAGAACCAGGGTAGCCCGCGCCAAGCGGCTACCCACGGGAGTAAAAGATGACCTCTTCCAGAGTCACCCCCCTAAAACCTGCCGCAGCCGATCCGGCTGGGGAGGCCACCGTAAACGCAGGCGCGACCAACGGCCGTCCGGTACTGCAGGTTGAAGGTGTGAACAAGATCTACGCCAATGGCACTGTCGCGCTAAAGGGCGCCGACCTGACCGTGCGCCAGGGCGAATTCGTCAGTCTGCTGGGGCCATCCGGCTGTGGCAAGAGCACCTTGCTGCGCATCATGGCCGGGCTCGGCGACGTTACCAGCGGCACTATCAAGTTCTGGGAGCAGGACTACGGCGTGGTGGGCGACAAGGGTCGCAAACTGGCCTTTGTATTCCAGAACGCCACGCTAATGCCTTGGGCAAGGGTGCGCAAAAACGTGCGACTGCCGCTGGATCTGGAGCACCAGAGCGGCCCTGAAACCGAGCAGAAGATTGACCAGGCTCTGGCGATGGTCGGCCTCAGCGGTTTCGATAACTCATTCCCGCGCGAGCTATCCGGCGGCATGCAGATGCGTGCCTCGATTGCCCGCGCCATGGTCACCGAGCCAAACCTGTTGCTGATGGATGAACCCTTCGGGGCGCTGGATGCCCTGACCCGGGCCCACCTGCAGGATTCGCTGATGGAGATCCATGCCCAGCTGGGCACCACGGTGATCATGATTACCCACGATGTGGATGAGGCCGTTTTGTTATCGGATCGAATCGTCATGATGACCAACGGCCCCGCTGCCACCATTGGCGAAATACTCGACGTCAAGTTGCCCCGCCCACGCAACAGGCTGGCCCTGGCTGAAGACGCCGATTTCATCCACTACCGCCAGCAGGTTCTAGAATTTCTCTACGACAAGCAGAAAAACCCGCAAATTGAAAAAAAGCCGACCGACCCTGCCAGAAAGTTACAGGAAGTGGCATGTAAACCGGCCTCGTCACAGGATGATGCTGCTGGCGATACCGGTAAAGCAGCCACCGGCAGCAACAAGACCAGGGCAGCCTGAGCAATGGACAATTCTATTGCGATTGTCGGAACCGGTATGGCAGGCGCCCGCCTCGCCGAGGCGCTGGTGAATAGCGGTTTTTCCGGGTCAATTACCATGATTGGTGAAGAACCGGTCAAGGCCTATAACCGCGTACAGCTCTCTTCGTTACTCACCGGTGACAAGACACTGGATTGTCTGCCATTGCTCAGCGATGACTGGTATCGCGCCAACAATATTCGTCTGCGTTGTGGCGACCCGCTGATTCGGCTGGATACCGGCAATCTGACCATAACCACCGCTTCAGAGTGGCAGAGACGATTTTCCCGTATTGTGATTGCCACCGGCTCGAGACCCGTTGTGCCAACAATTCAGGGAAACAGCCTGCCCGGTGTCATGTCCTTTCGCACCCTCGATGACGTCGCCCTCATGCAGGATTTCGCCCGGCAGGGTCAACGTGCCGTGGTAGTTGGCGGTGGTCTGCTGGGTCTCGAAGCAGCCTATGGCCTGAACCATCTCGGCCTGGATGTCACTGTGGTGCACAACAGCGACAACCTGATGAACCGGCAACTTGATGCAACCGCCGCTGCCATGCTGAAAAAAAGCCTGGAAGACCGCGGTATCTCTGTGCTCACCGGGGTAAGGACCAAAGCCGTTACAGGCAGCGAACGGGCGGACGGCCTGCTGCTTGAAAACGGAGACTGGTTACCGGGCGAGCTGGTGGTGTTTGCTACCGGTATATCGCCCAATGTGGAAGCATTCAGGGACAGCGATCTGAAGATCAACCGTGGCATCGTCGTCGACGACCAGATGCATACATCTATCAAAAATATCTATGCCCTCGGTGAGTGTTCGGAACACAACAACACCACCGTGGGTATTGTTGCGCCGATCTGGGAGCAGGCAAAAGTCCTCGCAGAAACTCTGCTGGGCAACGCCGCCTGTTATCGACCCAGAGAACACTCTACCCAACTCAAGGTATCGGGGATTGATGTGTTCTCGGCGGGACGTCTTAACGCAGGAAACAGTGAACGCAACATCGTGATCAGCGACCCGTCTGCCGGTATTTATCGGCGTCTGGTGATTGAGGATGACCGTTTGCAGGCCGCCCTGCTGTTTGGTGACAAAAGTCTGTGCAGCCATTACGAAACCCTGATCAGTGACGGGCAGCCACTGGGCGCCAACGCAAATCAATTGATGTTCCGTGATCTGGCCGGTCAGGACATCGTACGCGAAATGAAATAGAGCAATAGCAGGTAACAGGACATGTTGAAAATTGTCGTTATAGGAAATGGAATGGTGGGCCACCACTACGTGGAACAACTGGCCGGATCCGGCGTTACCGCCAAAATCACCGTCCTCGGGGCAGAACCCCGCCCCGCATACGACCGGGTCCATTTGTCGGAATACTTCGCAGGCCGGAAACCGGAAGAACTGGCGCTGACCACCCGCGAGCATTACAAATCCATCGGCGTGGATGCCTACTTCGGCGATGCCGTGGCAACCATCGACCGCGAAGCCAAAACAGTCACCACCGAGGGTGGCCGAAGCTTCCGTTACGACAAACTGGTACTGGCCACCGGCTCCTACCCCTTCGTGCCACCGATTCCCGGGGCCGACCTGCCCGACTGTCTGGTGTATCGCACGATCGACGATCTCGGCATGATTCAGGCCAGAAGCAAGAAGGCCAAAGTCGGCGTGGTGGTCGGCGGTGGCCTGCTGGGCCTGGAGGCGGCCAATGCCCTTCAGAATCTCGGCCTGAAAACCCACGTGGTGGAATTTGCCCCCGGTCTGATGGGCGTGCAGCTCGACAATGGCGGCAGTGCCATGCTGCGCCGCAAAATTGAAGCCCTGGATGTTCAGGTACACACCAGCAAAGCCACCCAGACCATTGAGGAAACGGATGGCAAGGACACCCGCCTGGTGATGAACTTTGCCGACGGTGAAACCCTCGCTACCGATGTGATCGTGTTCTCCGCTGGAATTCGCCCCTCGGACCAGCTGGCCAGAGATTGCGGACTGGAGGTGGGACCGCGCGGTGGTATTACCATCGACTATCACTGTCGCACCAGTGATTCGGACATTTTTGCGATCGGTGAATGTGCCCTGTATGGCGGCATGATTTTCGGTCTGGTGGCCCCCGGCTACCGCATGGCGGAGGTGGCTATCAGCCAGTTGACCGGCGAACACAGTGCTTTTCAGGGCGCCGACATGAGCACCAAGCTGAAACTGCTGGGTGTCGATGTGGGTTCCATCGGCGACTCCCACGGCAAAACTCCGGATGCCATCGCCTATACCTTCAGTGACGAGCGCGAGGAAGTCTACAAACGCCTGATTGTCAGTGCAGACGGCAAGACCGCTCTGGGCGCGGTGCTGGTGGGTGACTGCTCCGACTACGACACCCTGCTGCAGTATTACCTCAATGGCATCGAGCTGCCCGCCAACCCTGAAACCATGATTCTGCCCGCCAGCGAGGGTGGCGCGCCACCGCTCGGCGCGGCGGCCCTGCCCGCCACGGCGACGATCTGCTCCTGCCACAATGTCAGCAAGGGCGACATCATCAGCGCCATCGACGGCGGCTGCTGCTCGCTGGCGGATGTGAAGTCCTGCACCGCCGCCAGCACCGGCTGTGGCGGCTGTGCCGCGCTGCTGAAAAACATTGTGGACGATGAAATGGCAGCCCGGGGCATGGAGGTGAATAAGTCCATCTGCGAGCACTTCCAGTTCACCCGCCAGGAGCTGTTCCACATTATTAAAGTGGAATCCATCAAATCCTTCGAGGATCTCATCAAGCACCACGGCAGCGGTCGCGGCTGCGAGATCTGCAAACCGACAGTGGCCTCCATCCTCGCTTCCCTCTGGAATGACTACATTCTCGAAGAAAAGCATGTGGGCCTGCAGGACACCAACGACACCTTTCTGGCCAATATGCAAAAGAACGGTACCTATTCTGTGGTGCCGCGGGTGCCGGGTGGCGAGATCACCCCGGACAAACTGATTGTGCTCGGCGAGGTGGGCAAAAAATACAACCTCTACACCAAGATTACCGGCGGCCAGCGGATCGATCTGTTTGGCGCCAGAGTGGATCAGTTGCCGGACATCTGGAAAGAACTGATCGACGCCGGTTTTGAAACCGGCCACGCCTATGGCAAGGCCCTGCGCACGGTGAAGTCCTGCGTCGGTAGCACCTGGTGCCGCTACGGGGTACAGGACAGCGTCAGCATGGCCATCTATATCGAGGACCGCTATAAGGGCCTTCGCTCCCCCCACAAGATCAAGTCGGCGGTTTCCGGCTGCACCCGGGAGTGCGCCGAGGCCCAGTCCAAGGACTTTGGCGTAATTGCCACCGAGCACGGCTGGAACCTCTACCTGTGCGGCAATGGCGGCATGAAGCCCCGTCACGCCGACCTGTTCGCCACGGACCTGGATGACGAAACCCTGATCAGGTACATCGACCGTTTCCTGATGTTTTATGTGCGCACAGCCGACCGTCTGCAACGCACCTCAGTGTGGCTGGACAATCTGGAAGGTGGTCTCGACTATCTGAAGGAGGTGGTGATCCACGACAAACTTGGGATCTGTGCCGAACTGGAGGAACAGATGAACAGCATTGTCGGCACCTACCAGTGCGAGTGGAAAACCACCATTGAGGACCCGGAAAAACTCAAACGCTTCCGCCAGTTCGTCAACGCTGATGCGGCGGATGAACGGGTTGTGTTCGTGCAGGAGCGTGGTCAGCCGCGGCCGGCCACCGAAGAGGAAACCGACCAACTGTTGGCCAAATCGGCGTAATGAGGCTTTATTGATGAATACCGCAGAAAACAGAGTATCTGAACAACCGCTGGTGATCTGCCAACAGGAAGACCTGATACCCAATTCCGGCATCTGTGCGCTGATCGACGGCCAGCAGGTGGCAGTTTTTTACCTGCCCGATGAAGCGCCTCAGGTCTATGCCATTGGCAACTGGGATCCCATCGGCAAGGCCAACGTACTGTCCAGAGGTGTGGTCGGCGATGTACAAGGTCGACTGGTGGTCGCTTCACCGCTCTACAAACAGCACTATGATCTAACCACTGGCCAGTGCCTGGAAAACGAGGACGTGACAGTGCCCACCTACGCCATTGAACTGGTGGACAGTCAAGTGGTGTTCACCCCCTAGGCGATGCTCGGAACCGGCAGATTTTCATGAGTGCATCAACCCCCAACCTGGAAACCACCTGCCCCTACTGCGGGGTTGGCTGTGGTGTTTCTGCAAAGTTACGGGACGACAGTATCATCGCCGTATCCGGCGACAAAACCCACCCCGCCAATTACGGTGCCCTCTGTGTAAAAGGGTCAGCGCTCCACGAAACCATGGGAAATCACGGTCGGCTGCTCTACCCGTCTGTCAACGGTCAGCGGGTCGACTGGGACACCGCCCTCAATACAGTGGCTCAGCGACTGAGCGAGGTTCGTGAGCAGCACGGCCCCGGCGCCATCGCCTTCTACCTGTCCGGACAACTGCTCACCGAGGACTACTACGTGGCCAACAAACTGGCCAAGGGCTTTCTGGGTACCGCCAATGTCGATACCAACTCCCGGCTCTGTATGTCATCTGACGTTGCCAGTTACAAGCGGGCTTTTGGTGCCGATGCGGTGCCCTGCAGTTACGAAGACCTGGATCACTGCGATTTGCTGATTCTGGTTGGCTCTAATGCCGCCTGGACCCATCCGGTACTCTACCGCCGGATGGCTGCCGCCAAAAAACGAAACCCCGCCATGCGGGTGGTGGTTATCGACCCACGCCGCACGGCCAGCTGTGATCTCGCCGATCTCCATTTGCCGATCAGCCCCGGTGCCGATGGCTATCTGTTTGTCGGTTTACTGGCATGGTTGCAGCAAACGGAGGACAGCTGTTCTGAGTATATAGCGCAGCACACGGAAGGCTATCGGGAGGCGCTGGCAGCCGCCAATGCCATCTCTTTTGCAGAAACGGCCCGCCTGGTCGGGCTTGAAACGGACGTACTGGAAACCTTTTACCAGTGGTTCGCCGAAACGGATAAAACCATTACCTTCTACTCACAGGGGATCAACCAATCCTCCTCCGGCACCGACAAGGGCAATGCCATTATCAATTGTCACCTTGCTACCGGAAGAGTCGGCAAAGTCGGCGCAGGCCCGTTCTCGATTACCGGGCAGCCCAATGCCATGGGTGGTCGGGAGGTGGGCGGTCTGGCCAACCAGCTGGCTGCCCATATGGACTATAACCCCGAGGACTTGCGGACCGTGGCCGACTTCTGGGCCACCGACCAACTCTGTCAGCAGCCGGGCATGAAAGCGGTAGACCTGTTTGATGCCGTCGCCGATGGTAGGATTAAGGCAATCTGGATTATGGCGACCAATCCGGTGGTCAGCATGCCGGATGCCGATCGTGTCAGAGGGGCCCTACAGCAGTGTGACACCGTGATTGTCTCCGACTGCGTGGCAGCCACAGACACGACCGCCACCGCCGATATTTTGCTGCCAGCTACCGGTTGGGGTGAGAAAAACGGCACCGTCACAAACTCCGAGCGCCGCATCTCAAGACAGCGAGCACTGATAAAACCCGCAGGTGAAGCAAAGGACGACTGGTGGATCATCTCCCAGGTCGCACAAAGACTGGGCTTTTCTGAGGCGTTTTCCTACCGGTCGCCGCGGGATGTGTTTGTTGAACATGCGGCACTGAGTGGCTTCAGAAACAACGGCAAGCGCATTTTCAACATCAGCGGCCTCAGCGAACTGTCTGAACAACAATACAATGATCTCTCACCCATCCAATGGCCCATTACGGCAGAATCTCCCGCGGGAACAACGCGCCTGTTCAGTGAGGGTGGGTTCGTGACGGCATCCGGCAAAGCCCGGTTTATTGCCATTGCGCCCCGCCTGCCGGTTCAGTCCCTCAATGCCGCCTACCCGTACGCGCTCAATACCGGAAGAATCCGCGACCAGTGGCACACCATGACGCGCACCGCCCGCGCCCAACGATTGCTCAATCATCTCGATGCACCCTTTGTCCTGGTGCACCCCGAAACAGCCCGTACAAATGAACTTTACGATGGAGATCTGGCAGAGGTACGCACCGCGTATGGGGCCGTCCGGGTCGGCGTGATGCTGGATGAAGGCATGGGGAAAAATCAGCTGTTTATGCCGATTCACTGGAATGACCAGTTCGCCCGTCAGGCTCGTGTTTGCTCGGTGATTGCCCCATTGACCGATCCCGTATCCGGGCAACCCGAATTCAAATTTACCCCCGCCGCACTGAAAAAAGTGGCGACACCGGTTTGGGCAATGGTGGTCAGCAGGGAGCCCCTGGAATGCGACGAATTCATCGATTGGTCAATGACGCCACTAACGGATAACAAGGGCTATTGTTACCGGTTTGCTGCCGCGGAGGGCTTTGACTGGCAAGCCTTTATCAGACAGCAGGGGTATACCGGCAACTGCGCCCAATACGCCGACACCGAACAAAGGGACGAGCGTTTTATCTGCTACGAAGGCGCATTGGTACAAATGGCCATCTTCAGTCATCACAGTCTGTCACTGATGCCGGCATCAAGCTGGTTACAGGGATTACTCAGCCGGGAGATAACATCTTCTCCGTGGCAATTGCTGGCGGGGATCGACATGAACCAGCCCGACCGGGGCAAATTGATATGCGCCTGTTTTGAAGTCGGCGAAAAACAGATTCTGGCAGCCATTGTCGATGGGGCAAATTCCACAAAAGCACTGGGAGAACAACTTAACTGCGGTACCAACTGTGGCTCCTGCATACCGGAGCTTAACAAACTGATCAACGAGACCCTGAATGTCGATGCCGCATAGATAACAGGGCAAAGCACGTATGACACGACTGGTCCCCGGCTACAATCTGAGCATGGTCGCTTCTCCAGATGCTCGGGTGGTAGTTGGGGATTTATTTTTTCGGCAAAAGACAGGCCCGGTTCGCGAGTCTGCGCCGAGCTTTCTGGTTAACCGGTAATTGAGAATAAACTGGTGGCTTCCCCTGCCAGCCACACCACGGCACACGATGTCACTGCTACCGTTGCTCCCTTCCGGGCCTGGCGGGGTTCACAGCTGATCATTGCGAGGGGACCGGCAGAGGTCACCATAAAGAATCGGAGTCTTGTACAGAACTCCCGAAGGGTGGGCATTATGGTCCTTCGGAACCGCTATTTCAACCACGATCGGGGGCTGGCACTCAATGCCGTCCTTGCCTAACATAGCCAGTCTCCTATTACGTATCGAGCAAGCTATGCCGTTCCTGAAAATGGCCTCTGCCAGCCTCCTGCTCAGCCTGTTGGTAATGGCCTGTGGTCAGGGGGAGAGCAATACCGCCAGTGGCAACCGACAGGGGATACTGCACCTCGGCAATGGCACTGATCCCCAGGAGCTGGACCCGCATATTGTCACGGGGGTTCCCGAGCACAATATCCTCACGGCCCTCCTCGAAGGGCTGGTGCTGAAAGATCCCTCAACACTGGAACCTGTTCCCGGTGTGGCGACCCATTGGGAGATCAGCGCCGATGGCAAGCACTACAGATTTCACCTGCGCGATGACGCGCGCTGGTCAAACGGTGACCCTGTCACAGCCGGAGATTTTGCCTGGTCCTGGTGGCGAGCACTGCAGCCCTCGCTCGGCAATCAATATGCCTATATGCTGTTTGCCATCAAAAATGCGGAGGCGTATTTCAGACAGGAGGTAAGTGATTTTTCTGATGTGGGCATCAATGTTGTCGACGACCATACACTGGAAGTTGAGCTTGCCAATCCAACGCCCTACTTCCTGCAATTGCTCGATCACTACAGTTACTTTCCACTGCACCGCGCCACCATTGAAAAATTTGGCCCGCCCGACCAACGCGGCAGCCTCTGGACCAGGCCCGGCAATTTTGTCGGCAACGGCCCTTTCTCCCTGACCGGATGGCAGCTGTTCAAACGTGTAGTGGTGGAAAAAAATCCCCACTATTGGGATGCTGAAAACGTGTCGCTTAATGCCATCCATTTCTACCCCACGGAAAACATCACCACCGAGGAGCGGATGTTTCGCTCCGGCCAACTGCACCGCACTGCCACCGTGCCGATCGATAAACTGGCGGTCTATCGGCGGGAGCATCCCGAACTGCTGCACACCCATCCGTATCTCGGCAATTATTTCTATCGCATCAATACCGAGGTGCCACACCTCAGCGACAAACGGGTTCGCCGGGCGCTGGCCATGAGTATCGACAGGGAAGCGATTGTCCGGCAGGTCACGAAGGGCGATGAGCTGCCGGCCTACACCTTTACGCCGCCGGATACGCTGGGCTATACCGCCCCCGATGGCTTTGCCTATGACCCCGAACGGGCGCGGGTACTGCTGGCGGAAGCGGGTTACCCCGGTGGCGACGGTTTTCCGGTTACCGAGTTGCTGTTCAACACTTCAGAGGGACACCATAAAATTGCCGTGGCTATCCAACAGATGTGGTACAAGGAGCTGGGTATCAAGGTGAGTCTCCACAACCAGGACTGGAAGGTGTTTCTTAACTCGGTGGACAACGGAAACTATGGCATTGCCCGGGCCGGCTGGATTGGTGATTACGTGGATCCCAACACTTTTCTCGACATGTGGACAACTCACGGCGGTAATAATCGCACCGGCTGGTCCAGTGCCCGCTTCGACCAGCTGATACTGGAGGAAGCGCCGAGGGCAGAGGCGCGCGAGCAACGCTATCGACTGATGCGTGAGGCGGAAGCAACATTACTGGAGGCCATGCCGATTATTCCGATTCACATCTATACCAGCAAAAGCCTGGTGCATCCCGCACTTAAAGGTCTTGAACCGAATATACTCGACTACACCCTGTACAAAAATCTGTCCCTTGATCCCACTAAAGCGCTGCCAGACTGATGCTGCGCTTTATTCTGAGTCGGTTATTACAGGCGATTCCGGTATTACTGGTGGTTATTACTGCCACTTTCCTGTTGGTGAGATGCGCGCCGGGCGGCCCGTTCAGCGCGGAAAAAGCGGTGCCGCCGGAAGTGGTCAGGGCGCTAGAGGCTCAATACCGGCTCGACCAGCCAATCTGGCAACAATACCTGAGCTACCTGGGGGACCTGGCCCGGGGTGAATTCGGGCCCTCCTTCCGCTATCCGGGCCGGACTGTCAACGAGTTGATCGCAGGAGGGTTGCCCATCACCGCTGAACTGGCATTTTATGCCATGCTGGTGGCTATCCTGATTGGCGTCTGTGCCGGCGTGATAGCCGCGCTGCGACCCAATACCCCCCAGGATTACCTGCCGATGTCGGCGGCCATGTTGGGTATCTGTATGCCCTCTTTTCTGATGGGGCCATTGCTGGTGCTGGTCTTTGGGATCTGGCTGGAATGGCTGCCAGTATCCGGTTGGGGCGAGCTCGCCGGTGACAAGATATTGCCGGCGATTACCCTCGGTACCGGTTACGCCGCCTATATTGCCAGACTGAGTCGCGGCGGCATGCTGGAGGTCATGTCCCAGGACTATATTCGCACCGCCCGGGCCAAAGGTCTGCCAGAACGGGTCGTGGTACTGAAACACGCCCTGCGCGGCGGACTGATACCCGTGGTGGCCTTTCTCGGACCGGCGTTCGCGGGGCTGCTGAGCGGTTCCTTTGTGGTGGAAACCATCTTCCAGATCCCCGGGCTCGGTCGGTTTTATGTGCAGGCGGCCTTCAACCGTGACTACACCATGATTCTCGGCACAACGGTCTTTTTCGCGACGCTTATCGTCCTGTTTAATTTGCTGGCCGACATTATTGCTGTATGGATCAATCCAAAAATGCGTCACCAACTGAGCAGGTCCCGCTGATGGAAAACCCCCATTCAGCCACCTTGACTCAGGAACAAGGCTCATCGCTTTGGCGTGATGGCTGGATACGCTTGTGCAAAAATCACCTGGCCCTGTTTGGCCTCGCTGTCATAGCCTTCTTCTGTGTCATCGCACTGCTGACACCCTGGATAGCCCCCTACGGCTATGAGCAGCAAGACCTGCAACTGGGGGCCTCACCGCCGTCGGCAGCACACTGGCTGGGCACGGATATCTTTGGCCGGGATATGCTGACCCGCATCATGTACGGCAGTCGCGTCTCTCTACTGGTGGGCTTTGTTGCCACCGGTGTAGCGCTGGTCATCGGTGTGCTCTGGGGTACCGTGGCCGGCTATGCCGGCGGGCGGGTCGATGCCGTAATGATGCGGCTGGTCGATATTCTCTATGCCCTGCCCTTTATGATCTTCATTGTGCTGCTCATGGTGGTATTCGGCCGCAATATTCTTCTGCTGTTTCTGGCGATTGGCGCAGTGGAATGGCTCACCATGGCGCGCATAGTCCGGGGTCAGGTACAGAATCTACGCCATCAGGAATTTATTGAAGCCGCCTTTTCGATGGGCTTGTCCCGCTGGATCATCATTCGTCGACACCTGATCCCGAATACACTGGGCCCGGTCATTGTCTACACCACCCTGACCATTCCCAATGTGATGCTGCTGGAAGCCTTCCTCAGTTTTCTCGGGCTGGGAATCCAACCACCTCAGAGCTCCTGGGGGTTACTGATTTCTCACGGTGTCGAGAGTATGGAGGAATACCCCTGGTTACTGGTGTTCCCGGGACTGGCGCTATCCATTACCCTGTTTGCACTCAATTTCCTCGGTGACGGACTGCGAGATGCCCTGGACCCCAGGGCATCAAAAGATTAGTCGGGCCAGTTTATTATTTAAGTGATCTATCACAATAAATTATTAACTTATTGATTATTAGATATATGACGCTTCTAAGTGTTGAAAATCTGGCTGTTCACTTTCATACCCGTGCTGGGCAAATGAGAGCGGTGGACGGCATCAGTTTTTCCGTGGACCACGGCGAAATACTGGCCATCGTCGGTGAATCCGGCTCAGGCAAATCAGTGGCCTGTTACAGCCTGTTGAACTTGATACCCCAACCGCCGGGAAAAATTGAGTCGGGGACTGCGCTGTTTGAAGGCCGTGACTTGCTGAGCATGCAACCGGACACTCTGCGCCGGATTAGAGGCAACGAAATTGGAATCATTTTCCAGGATCCCATGACATCGCTAAACCCCTACCTGACCGTGGGCGAACAGTTGATTGAACCACTCTTATACCATCGAAACCTGAACCGTCAGCAGGCCCTGAAACGCGCTGTAACGATGCTCGACGAAGTGGGTATTGCCGACCCGGAAACGCGCATTCACAGCTACCCACACGAGTTCTCGGGTGGGATGCGTCAGCGGGTAATGATCGCAATGGCGATGATTGCCGAACCAAAACTGTTGATCTGTGATGAGCCGACCACCGCGCTCGATGTGACCATACAGGCCCAGATCCTCTCCCTGATCAAGGCATTGCAAAAGCGGCGCAATATCGCCGTCATTTTTATCAGCCACGACCTCGCCGTCGTGGCCGGTCTGGCGGACCGGGTGGCCGTGATGAAGGAAGGCAGAATCGTTGAGACAGGGCCGGTCAACGATATTTTTCAGAATCCTCATTCAGACTACACCCGAACACTACTTGCATCGATTCCGTCGGGCAGCAAACCGAATCTGCCTCAGTTTTGCGAGCAACCGCTGTTGGTACTTGACCGTTTAACCACCTGTTTCCCGAATAACAGCGGCGGCTGGCTGAGTCGACAGAAAGCGGACAAAAAAGCTGTAAACGAGGTATCCCTGACTATTCAGCGCGGTGAAATTCTCGGGCTGGTGGGTGAGTCCGGATCCGGCAAATCGACACTGGGCAGATCCATATTGCAGCTGGTACCGGTGACCCGTGGCAGTGTGATATTTGATGGGATTGATCTGGTGGGCCTCCGGCAGAAACGAATGACGCCACTGCGCCGCCGGATGCAGATGATTTTTCAGGACCCCTACGCATCCCTCAACCCCCGCATGACCGTCTTTGACTGCCTCGCAGAACCGCTGCTCTACCACGGCCTGGCAACCCGGAGAACGGTGACGGCACAAGTATTGGCACTGATGGACGACGTAGGGTTGGCCAGAGCGGCGATTCGCAAATACCCCCACGAGTTTTCAGGGGGTCAACGGCAGCGCATCGCGATTGGCCGGGCCATTGCCACCAAACCGGAATTGATTATCGCCGATGAACCGGTTTCGGCACTGGACGTGACGATTCAGGCGCAAATACTGGCCTTGATTCTGGCGCTGGTGGAGAAGCACAACCTGACCATGCTGTTTATCTCCCACGATCTGTCCGTAGTGCGCTATATCGCCGACCGTATCGCCGTGATGCACCGTGGCGAGCTGGTGGAAATGGCCGGAACCGAGACACTGTTTGCCAATCCCGGGCACGACTACAGCCGCAAACTGCTATCGGCAATACCTGCACTATCGACAAACCCTGCACGATCAACAAGGCCCCCTACGGAACTGGCTTAAACAGCACGCCAATGCACTCTCCAATGCACGCCAAAGGCGTCAGCAATCAGTCCGACAAGTAGTACTCGATAGTAGACACCACCCTGACTTTCATGATGTGAGGATTGTTGGTATCTCTTGGCGAGATACTGAACTGTCCCTGTGACGCGCGCTTGATTTTGCCCAGCTCGCTCTGTGAATCTTCCGCAAATTTTTCCGCCACCTGACGTGCCTCACGGGTGGCCTCCTCGATCATCGCCGGTTTCACCTCGTTTAACCGGGTAAAAAGAAACTCGGGGCGACTCTGATAGTTCCCACCGGTAAATACGATACCCTGCTTTCCCAACTCAGAAAGAGAGGCCATCAGAGACCTGACCTGATCCACCCGGGAGGAATAAATAGTCACCGTCTGGTTGGCCGTGAACCGGAATTCAGCGCGGGCACCACTGTCGTATTCCCGGGCTGACTTATCGGTAATTGCCGGCAAAGAGACACTGACCTCGCTGGTCTCCAACCCACTATCCAGCAGGAACTGGCGGATTTTGGCGGTACTGTCCTCGATTGAGATATAAAGCTGCTCCAGATCATTGCTCGCCTCAGCAAACACTATCGGCCAGATAACCACATCTGCGGGGTATTCCCGCTCGGAAAGCCCCTTAACATTGACGCTTCGTTCGTATTCCTTGATTTGAATAAGTGCATTGCCCAGCAGGTAACCCAGTGAGGCCAACCCGGCGATCATTGCAACGCCCAGAATCAATGCACTGAGGCGGGTACCACCCATCATTTTAGTCATGCGCTCTCTCACTGGTTAACAATCACTATTTAAGCATCATTATTCTTTATCGGCAGCCACGGTATCAACCAACAGCGCCCGTTGCTTCCTGGGCCGGTAAATATTGATCAGATTGCCCGCAAGCATCAAGCCCGCCCCCAACAACAGCACCATATCAAAAGCCTCGCGATAAAACAGAATGCCCACTAACCCGATTAATGGCAAACGCAAAAAATCCAGCGTCACGACGATGCCCGCATCCGATGTTTTCATGGCTGTGGTGATGCAGAAGTGGGCCGTCAGCGCCGTCACACCGACAATAAAAAGCCACCACCATTGCTCGGGATCACGCGGCAGGCTCCAGTTGGGCAAAGCCAGGATCAGGCTGACCGGCATTTGCACCAGACACATATAGAACAAGACCGTCAATGGATGTTCGCTTCGAGACAACGATTTGGTGGCCACATACGCACATGAAAAACTGAGCGCCGAGGCCAACACGACCAACGAGGCCAGCTCAAGCATCTCAATGCCCGGCTTGAGAATAACCACCACACCGGCAATCCCCAATGCCACTGCCAGCATGCGCCTCCGCGTCAGCTGCTCGCCCAGGAATACCGCCGCAATAATGGCCACCCAGAAGGGTACTGTGAATTCCAGCGCAAACACCTGTGCCAGCGGCAACAGACCAATACCCAGAAACCAGCCATACTGACCCCCAAAGTGAAACAGATTTCTTACAATATGGAGTTTTGGCCGCTGTGTGATGAAGTGCTTCTTGCCACCAACCCGGCAAATAATGACAGAAATGATCGCCAGACCAATCACACTGCGAATAAACAGGGTCTGAAATGTATCGACACTACCGGATAACTCCCGTGCCCCCACCGCCATCAGAGACAGTGACAGCAACGCGCCCATCATCCATAGAACAACCATTAGCTCACCTGATCTGCTTTTCCAGAGGAATCGACCAC
>DDNV01000095.1:7918-13578 GCA_002341315.1 Cellvibrionales bacterium UBA2511 | reverse complement strand
CGAGGAATCGACCACCCGCCTGACGGGCTGTTTATGTCATCGCACAGCAACTGTGAATCACCTCGAGTGATCAGTCTCTGTATTGAGTTCAGCCTCAATCGGCTCGTCGGGCATCATCTCCAATGCCGAGGGCGTTGTGCGAACCATGGCAACAAACTGTCCGGCATTTTCCAGCACCTCCACTTGCACCTCGCGAAGTTTGATGACTGTATATAGCGCCAACAGCATCTGCATCAGCGCAAAAAATACCGGCAGCGCATGGGGACCGAGGAAATCCATCAGCTGACCTGCCAACGCCGGACCAAATGCTGCACCAATCCCGTGAATCAACAACAGGGTGCTGCCACCGGGCAAAATATCGTCGTGGTCCAGATGATCCACCAGGTGAGCTACCGCCACCGGATAGATGAAAAAAGCCATCCCGCCGTAAAGAACTGAGGCGACCAGAAACAGCCCCGTTATATTGGAAAAGAAGGACATCAGCAGTGCCGCACTGGCAGCCAGGGCGCTGGCAAAAGCCAGCACCCGGCGACGGTCATGGTGGTCGGAATAGCGACCCAGCGGGTACTGAAAAATGGCACCACCGATAATCACGCAACTGATGAAGGTGGCAATGCCGCTATTATCGAGGCCCACACGACCGGCATAGAGTGCACCCATACCCCAGAAAGCACCCATGGAGAGTCCAGAGAACACAGCCGCCATCAACGCTACCGGTGCCAGCCCCCACAACCTTTTCAGCTTCATTTTCGGAGCATCGGAGAATACCGGCTGTGCCATCCGCGTCCAGGTGATTGCCGTCACACTGACACAAATCAGAATGGCAGACACAGCAAACAGCGTAAAAGTGCTTGGCGAAGCCAGGTGGAGAAATTGTTGCGCCAGCGCCAGGGCAATCAGTGTCACCATCATATAAATGGCAAAGACCCGGCCCCTGTTTTCAGCAGACGTCTGACCGTTCAACCAGCTCTCAATCACGGTATAGAGAATGACCAGACTGGCACCTGTCATGATCCTCAACAGTAGCCAGATGTAGGGATCGACAAACAGCACATGCAACAACGAAAAACAGGCGGTAAATGCCGCACAAAAGGCAAACGTGCGAATATGACCAATGCGGTTGATCAGAGGCAATGCCAGATGGGTGCCGACAAAAAAGCCGAAAAAATAGCCGGACATAATGAAACCCAGCATACTATCCGAATAGCCTTCTATCGTGCCGCGCAGGGCCAGCAAGGTATTGAGCAGGCCGCTGCCCACCAGCAATAGTGCAATACTGGCCAGCAACGCACAGATCGGAAAAATCAATCTCAGCATGGCAAGTCCGTTGTTCCTGAAAGGGGCCCGGCAAGGTTAGGGGCAGACTGGGGATGATGCAAATAAATACCCGTAAATCCATTGGATATTTGGCACTATGATAATGTGAAATATCACCTATGCGGAGACAATGGATGAAGCATTGGCTTATCGGTGTGGAAGAACTTCACCAACAACCTGGCGACAAGGTGATTATTTTTGATTGCCGGTTTTCGCTGACAGATCCCGGTGGGGGACTATGCGCCTATCAACAGGGCCACATTCCCGGCGCTGTTCACCTGGATATGGAAAAAGATTTATCCGGAGCGAAGGGGCCACACGGTGGCCGACACCCGCTACCCGATCCGCAGGTATTCACAAACCGCATGCGCGCATCTGGTGTAACCGGGGATTCGCTGGTGGTCGCCTATGATGACAACCGACTGGCAGGTGCCGCCCGCCTGTGGTGGCTTTTGCGCTATTTTGGACACTCGCAGGTGCGCATTCTCGACGGAGGCATCAAGGCATGGCGGACCGCCGGATTACCGGTGAATACAACCATCCCGAGAACGGTTGTGCCGGGTGATTTTCTCGCCATTGAAAATGCCTCCATGGCCGCGACCTACCCCGATATCAAACAATCCGGCAGGGATAACGCATCTGTACTGATCGATGCGAGAGAAGCCCCCCGCTACCGCGGTGAAGAGGAACCGATCGATCCAGTCGCCGGTCATATACCCGGCGCAATCAATGTGCCCTGGCAGCAGTTTGTCGATCTGGAGAGCAAAATGCTGCCGATCGAACAGCAGCGTCTTATCTGGCAAAAACTGGCATTGTCGCCATCGCCAGTGGTTTATTGTGGCTCGGGAGTAACTGCCTGTGTCGATTTGCTGTCACTGGCAATGATCGGGGTCGAGTCTGCGAAACTCTATCCGGGTAGCTGGAGCGACTGGTGCAGTTACCCGGATTCAATTATTGAGACGTCATCCCATTCATGATCATTGCACCGATTCTGTTTATTGCAGGACTTGTAGCATGGTTTATCAGCACCGTCGCCGCTGGTGGCGCTGCCATGTTGATGATTCCCCTGGTTGCACTGCTGATTGGTCCGCAAACGGTGGCACCGGCCATCAGCCTGGGTGCCTTTCTGGCGAACCCTTCCCGTGCCTGGCTGTTCAGGGATAGTGTCGATTGGCAGGTATGTCGCTGGATGATTCCCGGCAGTCTGTGTGGCGCGATACTCGGCGCCTGGACCTTTAGCCAGATTCCGGTTTTCTGGATACAACTGGCGTTGGCGTTGTTTTTGATATCGACGGTGTTTCAGTACCGTTTTGGCAAATCCGGCCGCTCTTTTGTGATGCGGCGCCAGTGGTTCTTTCCGCTGGGGCTCGGCGTTGCCTTCCTGTCCGCACTGGTGGGCGGAACCGGACCGGTGCAAAACCCCTTTCTGCTGAACTACGGTCTGCAGAAAGAGCAGCTTATTGCCACAAAAGCAATCAATTCACTGGTACTGCAACTGACCAAACTGCTGGCCTACACCGGCTTCGGCGCCATGACACTGGAGATTGCCGGCTATGGCCTGGTGATTGGTTTGGGTGGTGCCCTGGGTGTATGGTATGCCCGACACCACCTGAAAAAGGTTGATGAGCATCGTTTTCGGGTCTACACGCTCACCCTCATGCCAATCTGTGGTGTGGCGATGCTACTGGATGCCTTTTTCTAGCCGGGAAAGTGTCTGACGGGCAAGAGGAACACTGGCCGCACAGTGGCCCATCATCTATGCTTTATGAAAACTGTGATTATCAAAGTTTATGAAAACGAGGATTGTCAATGAAAAACCAGGATCAGATTATTGAGTTACTCAATAAAATTATGGAATTCGAGCTCGCTGGTGTGGTTCGTTACAACCACTATGCGCTGATGGTTTATGGCTACAACCGCATTCCCATCGTGAGCTGGCTGAGGGAGGAAGCCGACAACAGTCTTGTCCACGCTCAGGCAGCGGGGGAAATGATTACCGCTCTGGGTGGCCACCCGTCACTGGCCATCGGGCCACTGCTGGAAACCCATCGACATGACATCGGCGACATTCTTCGGGAGTCAATGGAGCAGGAGGCACTGGCAAAAGCCCTCTATTACGAACTACTGGCGCTCGTCAAAGACAATTCGGTCATGCTCGAAGAATATGCCCGGCAAAAAATAGCAGAAGAAGAAATGCACGCGGCAGAAGTTGACAAGATGCTGCGCAAGCCGGGTGATATCAAGTCGTTCAGTAGCTGAGTTTCTCTGCGATCATTCCGGCTTCTCGAGCCGGAATGACACACCCGTTCCCCTAAGACCACAATAACCACCCGGGTTCTTCGCCAAATATTGCTGATGATAGTCCTCCGCATAATAAAACGGGCAGGACAAAGTGATTTCTGTGGTGATCGGAGGGAAATCACGCTTTTCCAATTCGCGCTGAAATACTTCACGTGATTTTTCTGCCAACTGGTATTGGCCTTCATCGAAGCAATAAATGGCTGAACGGTACTGGGTTCCCCTGTCATTGCCCTGACGCATCCCCTGGGTGGGATCATGGGATACCCAGAACAGCTCAAGCAGTGTTGTCAGGCTGATCACATCCGGATCAAAAACCACCAGAACCACCTCGGTATGGCCGGTTAATCCCGAGCAGACTTCTTCATAGGTAGGGTTTTCGGTATAACCACCGGCATAGCCAACTGCCGTGCTGTACACACCGGGTTGCGTCCAGAAAAGACGCTCAGCTCCCCAGAAACAGCCCATACCGAAGATGATCTGTTGCATGCCATCGGGAAAAGGTGCCTTTAGCGAATGGCCTGTCAGCATGTGTCGGTTACCAACAACCAGCGGTTCAGCACGACCCGGTAGCGCCTCCTCGGGACTGACCATCTGTGCTTTGTGGGAATAACCAAACATATCTCGGCTCCTGTGTTCCGCTTGCCACCATGAATCTACTGTCCTAATCTCTGCTAACCTGGATCAGGAGCACATTACCCATGATTGAACTCTACACTGCTGCCACACCCAATGGCCACAAAGTCAGTATCGCACTTGAAGAACTGGATCTGCCCTATGACATGCACGTGCTCAGCCTGAGCGATAATGAACAAAAACAGCCATGGTACCTTGCACTCAATCCCAATGGCAGAATCCCCACTATTGTAGATCGCGCCAATGACAATTTTACGGTTTTTGAGTCGGGCGCCATATTGATCTATCTGGCGGAAAAAACCGGGCAGTTACTATCGAGCGATCCAAAAGAGCGCTCCCGCACGCTGCAGTGGTTGATGTTCCAGATGGGCGGTATCGGCCCGATGATGGGCCAGGCCAACGTCTGGTATCGTTACTGGAACGAAACCTACCAACCGGCAATCGATCGTTATCAAAACGAGGTAAAACGTCTCTTTGGCGTTTTGGACAGTCATCTGAAAGGCAGGCTGTTTCTCACCAATGAGCTGAGTATCGCCGATATCGCCAATTGGGCCTGGGTACGAATTTACGACTGGTCCGGGATTGACATCAAACCCTTTCCCCACTTGCAACGATGGGTTGAACGGCTGGACGAACGGCCCGCTTTCCAACGGGGGATCAACCAGCCCGCCGCCGAATACGAACAGGAAGACAAGGCGACTTCCTTCGTTAAGGGGGCCCGCAATATGCTGACCAAATAACAGCACTATCCTGAACGATTAACGCGCAGAGTACGAATTGTCCTGGCGAGGGTTTGTGCGTCAGGTGTTTCGCCAGCATAGCGCATGGTTTCATACATTCGGGTCACTTCGACCAGATCTCTGGCCAATTCGGGTCTGGATTCAGCAACGCGCCGTGCATAATCTCTTGGCCCTTCACCCACCTGCCTGGGAAAACCGGCTTTTTCGAGTTTTTGGCATAGTCGGAGAAACTCCCTGTCCAATAGATCACGGGATCGCTCGCGGCGACGCGGCAGTAACACCCAGAAACCGAGCAATAGCAGCAAACCGCCACCTACCCCAGTCAGAGCCAGCGCGATTCGCCAGGGCGAGTTGTCACCCAGCAGGTTGCGCAGAAAAGCGGTCTGTATCTGGTCGTAACCCAGCACCCACAGGGCCCAGTTGTAATTGAGCGACTCGATCTGCAAACGCAGTTGATTCAGCCAGCCGATATGGCGAAAGCGCACCAATGAAACCGGTGAATCCGCTAAAAAATCTGTCTCGCTACCCAACACCGACTGCAAATCCTGCTCAATACGCTGAGGTGCTACCACGGCGGTCGGGTCAACTCTCACCCAGCCCCTACCCTCCAGCCAGATTTCCGCCCAGGCATGGGCATCATATTGACGTACAACCAGATAGTCGTCGGGG
>DDNV01000095.1:6284-7756 GCA_002341315.1 Cellvibrionales bacterium UBA2511 | reverse complement strand
GCCGGAATACCGGCAGCACGCATAAAAAACACGAAGCTGCCGGCAAAATGCTCACAGAAGCCCCGCTGGCTATCAAACAGAAACTCATCCACAGAATGTGTACCCAGTTGTGGCGGTTGCAGCGTGTAGACAAACTCGCTGTTGTATAGCGTCAACACCCTCGATACCAGCTCACGATCATCGCTGACCGTCTTGCGCCAGCGACTGGCCAGCTCCCGGGTGCGGGGGTTAAATTCTTCGGGAAGCTGCAGATAAACTGCCCGATGCTGAGAAGATAGCCCTTGAGCTTCGAGACGATGCTCGGGCCAACTGTTGACACGATACTGTTTTTTACTCCGCAGAGGATAGGCAGAAATCAGGCGATAATCCCTGGTCAGACCAACACCCTCACTGTCAGGTTTTGGTGTATCGAGGGCATAGAGCCAGCGCTGCTGAGTGGGTTCGATAACCACACTGAATGCCAGGGGCTCACCCTTCCGTTCAATGCGCTGATCCCAGCTTTTGGGAGGATCGCCATACCATTGCACAAGGCTGCTGTCCTGAAAACGCGAAAGTGGCGATCTGGACCAGGTGCGTCCGTCGAATTCGGCGAGCACCAAACCCCGCCAGTAGAGATTTTGCTGGGCGGGGATCGCGCCTTCAAAGCTCACCCGGAAAGCCAGCTCACCGGAACGGCCCAACCGGCTGAAATCACCGGGAGACATCGTATCAGTGACACCAGTTTTGGCGCTTTGCTGTTGCATAGGCACCGACCATAGTGCGCCGAGCCTCGGCATCAAGATAAATAACAGCAACATCAGCGGCAGAGCCTGCACCATGATGGACATCGCCTTACCAAACGGTCTCAGTTGCCCATCATCAGCGTCACTGCCGTGCAAGCCGAGCAATGCTGCCAGAACCAGTAACAGACAGCCGATGATATAGAGGGTGTTACCGATAGATTGGTCAAACAATGCATCCAGTGCAGTGATAAAAAAGGCCAGGAAAACTACCAGATAGGCATCGCGACGGTGGTGCATTTCGAGCAGCTTTAAAAGGTAAGCCGAAACCAGCAGTGCCACCATAGGTTCAAGTCCAACCGGACTACCGTATTCGACCACCAGCCCCGCCAGACAGAGCCCCAACAGACCCGTTTTAATCAGCCGGGAGGGAGGGCGCCAGGCGCTCCGATAAAGCTGGATTCGCCATATTGTGGCCACCAAAGCTGCCAGAAGTATCCAGCTGGGCAAATGATCTGCATGGAGAACAATCACGGCAGCAAAGGCTACCAGCAGCCAGAACAGGCCATTTCGGTGAATTTTCCAGACAGGCGATGTCACCACTCCCCTCCCCGGTCTGGCAGGCCAAACAGGGCCAACTCCCGAAGCACCTGAAGGCGATGTGAATCCGTGGTATTGGGCGCAATGGTCAGGCCCGGCAGCTTCAGTCCATAGGGGATGTCCAATGGCACAATACTGAGCAGAAGGCCACAT
>DDNV01000095.1:0-6203 GCA_002341315.1 Cellvibrionales bacterium UBA2511 | reverse complement strand
TGAGCAGAAGGCCACAGAGCCTCGATAATCTGGCTTCGGTATCGAGCCCGGGAAATGCATCCCAATCCAGCCAGAGCCGCTCGTCCTGGGCCGACCCATAATGTTTCGTATATAGCCCCTGCTCCCGGGCAAACTGCTTCCAGGCAATGCGCTTCGGCGAGTCACCGGGACGGTAATCACTCAGCCCGATAAAATCCTCACCGCCCTCAAGAATCTGCACTATCAATCCCTCGCCTCCATCCATGGGGCTGGCAGTGGTTCGTCGATTCAGCGCTGTCTGTGGCGATGGATAGACAAGGCAACGGATATTCAGATCTATCTGCGTCCACACCCTGAACAGTCCTAACGGGTAGAGGCTCTCCACACACAACCGGCCGGGATCAATCAGCCCCCTGCTGGCGGGGACAAAGCCCAGCTTTACCCGAGCTTCCTCAGTCGCCGCTATATCAATGGCAACCGGTTCATGTCCGTCGAATGCGAAGATAAGGTTTTCGCGCAGACGTTTACCCGATTGATGAAGGACCAGCTCAATCGTTAGCGGATGTCCGGCATGGCCAGAGCTTACTCGAGAACAACTGATATTGAGGCCGGACAAATTCGCAAAGCTGTGCAGTATGGCCACTACAAAAATCGCTGTCAGCAGGCAGGTAATACCGAATACCAGATTATTTTCATAATTGGTGGCCACCAGCCAGCAAAGTACGACCAGTAACACAAACGAAAATCCCGCTTTGGAGGGAAAAATAAAAAGACTGCGGGTATTCAGCTGTACCTGCCGGGCAGGTGGCAATCGGTGTCCCAACCAACGTGCGTAGAGTTGCTGAAAAAATTGCCTGAATCGACTGATCATGACGGCCTTTTTTGTCCTGCAGCACGGGGCGAAAATACTTCCACGTCGTGCTCCGACTTCATCGTCCGCTGTTTGTCTAAAAAATATCCACTGCGTTTAGCACCCGACTGGCAAGCACATCGCCATCGTGATTGGCGCATTCCCCGGCACCACGCAACCGATGACCTGCAACGGAGGGAAAAACTGCCTGAATATCTTCAGGGATCACATATTGCCGGCCATGGATCAGAGCCCAGGCACGGGCACATTGCAGTGCGGCCAATGCACCGCGTGGAGATAACCCGTAGTAAAAAGCGGGGTCATCGCGGGTAAATTGCACCAACCGTTGCAGGTAGTCCACCAGATTTTCAGCCACTTTGACATCAGCTACGTGTTGCTGGATCTGCAACAGCTGCTTTGCTGGCAATAAGGTTTTGATCTCGGCCAATCGACTGCGGGGATTGACCCCTGACAACAATGCCCGTTCGGAGCGTGGGTCCGGATAACCCAGCTCGATGCGCATCAGAAAGCGATCCAGTTGTGACTCCGGCAATGGATAGGTCCCCGATTGTGTCAGCGGGTTCTGGGTGGCTATCACAAAAAATGGATGCGGCAACGGGCGGGTTTCGCCCTCCACCGTCACCTGGCCCTCGGCCATCGCTTCCAGTAATGCACTCTGGGTTTTTGGTGTCGTACGGTTTATTTCATCAGCGAGCAACAATTGGCTGAACACCGGACCGGGGTGAAATTCAAACTGCCCCCGAGTTCGGTCATAAACAGAAATGCCCAATATATCGGCAGGCAACAGGTCACTGGTAAATTGAACACGGTTGTAGGAGAGGCCCAGAACAGCTGCGAGCCCCTGTGCCAGGGTGGTTTTACCCATACCCGGCATATCTTCGATCAGCAGGTGCCCACCGGCAAACAGACAGGTAATCGCCAGCCGGATCTGTTCATCCTTGCCTATCAACACCCTGCCGATAGAGGTGACCAATTTGTCTACCACCTGACGCATATTGTTCACTTCCATTTCCAGTATAACTATGAGGATGGAATCAGATAGCAGTCAAACCATGCAACAGATCGTTCTTGATATCCTCAATGTCTTCGAGGCCAACGGCAACACGAATCAGGTTTTCAGTGATGCCCGAGGCCTTTTTCTGTTGATCGTTCAAACGACCGTGAGTCGTCGTTGCGGGATGGACAATGGTCGTTTTTGCATCACCCAGATTCGCTGTCAGCGAAAGTATTCTGGTGCTGTCGATAACCTTCCAGGCCTGCTCCCGACCACCTCGCACCCGAAATGAAAGGACACCACCAAAACCACGCTGCTGCCATGCTGCCAACTGATGACCGGGGTGATCGGGCAGCCCGGCGTAAAACACCTGCTCAACAGCCGGTTGCTGTTGCAACCACTCTGCCAATAGCTGGGCATTGGCAGAGTGGGCATCCATTCTCAATCTCAGCGTCTCAAGACCCTTGAGAAATACCCAGGCATTAAAGGGGCTCATGGTGGGCCCGGCACTGCGAATAAAAGACAACACTTCATTGACCAGCTCGCTGCGCCCACAAACTACCCCACCGAGGCAGCGTCCCTGTCCATCGAGATATTTGGTTGCCGAGTGAATCACCAGATCGGCACCCAATGCGAGTGGTTTTTGCAGGGCCGGTGTGCAAAGACAGTTGTCGACAACAAAAAGTACATCCTCTGCACGGGCCAGTTCAGCGAGTGCAGTAATATCCGCCACTTCACAGAGTGGATTGGAAGGCGTCTCCAGAAATAGCAGTTTCGTTTCTGGCCGTATCGACTGTTTCCACAAGGCGAGATCGGTGACTGGCACAAAGGTGGTTTCCACACCCATCTTGCTCAGGTATTTATCGAGTAATACCGTGGTCGTTCCAAACACATCTCGCGAACAGACCAGATGGTCGCCGCTTTTTAAAAAAGCCATACAGGTACTCAGGATAGCCGCCATTCCCGATGAGGTCGCAACGGCCTGCTCTGCCCCTTCCAGAGCCGCAATACGCTCTTCAAAAGTTCGCACTGTCGGATTGGTATAGCGGGAATAGACATTACCTGATTGATCGCCAGAGAATCGCGCTGCGGCCTCGGCAGCATTGGCAAAGACGTAGCTCGACGTCAGAAATAAGGCTTCACTGTGCTCGCCTTCTGCAGAACGATGCTGTCCAGCACGGATGGCCAGTGTATCCAGTTCGGCTTCAGCAAGAGGATTATCAATGTCGTCGACTGCTTTCATTACCTGAGTTCCATTTCCGAGTTATGCAGGCCAATGACCTCACCATTTCCCGAGGATAGCGATTTACCCTTTTTTGAATTGCTCTTGGCTTTATCGTTGCGGACTGATTCGAGCCTGTCCAGATAAGCCTGATTGACATCACCGGTTACATATTTACCGTCAAAGACAGCACAATCGAAGAACACAATACCGGAATTGCCCTCTTTGGCACTGGCGATAAGGTCTTCCAGCTCCTGATAAATCAACCAGTCAGCACCGATCAGCGTGGCGACCTCCTGCTCGGTTCTGTCATGGGCAATCAGCTCCCGTGCAGATGGCATGTCGATACCATAGACATTGGGATAGCGAACCGGCGGCGCAGCCGAAGCCACATAGACTTTACTGGCTCCAGCCTCACGGGCCATCTGAATGATTTCCCTGGACGTGGTGCCCCGAACAATGGAGTCATCCACCAGCAAAACATTTTTTCCCTTGAATTCCAGCTTCACCGGATTCAGTTTCTGTCGCACAGACTTCTTGCGCTCCTTCTGTCCCGGCATAATAAATGTCCGCCCGATATAGCGGTTCTTCATGAACCCCTCGCGGAATTTAACCTGCAAATGTTCAGCGATTGCCTGGGCAGCCACCCGGCTGGTATCAGGCACAGGAATCACCACGTCAATATCGTGCTCCGGGTATTGCCGGAGAATCTTCTCAGCCAGATGCTCACCCATGCGCAGGCGACATTTGTAAACAGAAATACTGTCAATAATGGAGTCGGGACGGGCAAAGTACACATGCTCAAAGATACAGGGCATCAACTGCGGATTATCAGCACACTGCTGTAAATGGAGCTCACCCTGTTCATCCACATAAAGTGCCTCGCCCGGCTCAATATCCCGGACCAGCTGAAAGCCGAGCACATCCAGTGCGACACTCTCCGATGCCACAATATACTCAATGCCCTGTTCTGTTTCGCGCTGGCCGAATACCAGAGGACGAATACCAAGAGGGTCCCGAAAAGCGACCATGCCATAATTGGCAATCATGCCCACTACCGCGTAAGCCCCCCGGCAACGGCGATGCACACGTCTCACTGCTTCAAAAATATCGGCGGGTAAAGGCTGCAATTTACCCTGCAAGTGCAGTTCATGGGCAAAAACGTTGAGCAATGCTTCGGAATCTGAATCCGTGTTGATATGCCGGAGATCAGACTTGAAAAGATGCTCCATCAGCTCATCGGTATTGGTCAGATTGCCATTATGTGCCATGCAGATCCCGTAGGGAGAGTTCACATAAAATGGCTGGGCCAGGGCAGCACCAGAACTGCCGGCAGTCGGATAGCGCACATGGCCGATACCCATGTTCCCTTCCAGCTCGGCCATGTGACGGGTGTGGAACACATCCCGAACCAGACCGACCCCTTTTCTCTGATTAAGGCGGCCACCTACACAGGTCATGATGCCTGCGGCATCCTGACCCCGATGTTGAAGCATCGTCAATGCATCATAGAGCTGCAATTTGACATCGCTTTTACCGACAATTCCTACAACGCCACACATGGACTAAACAACCTCGTTTTTAAAGACTTGCTGGCTGCGCTGTGACGCCTGTTCACTAGAGCAGATTTTTTAGAAAACCTAACACCGCAGCTCCGGCCTCCCTGGCGAAATTTTCAAACTGCATAAAAAAAGAAATCAAACGTGATTCCTGCCACCACCTATCCTCTGCCACTGGCAGTATTTCCGTCAGGACAAGCAGTACCACCATAATAATGATCAGGCCGCGGGTCAGGCCAAACAATACGCCCAGGAGCCGATCGGTGCCGGTCAGGCCCGTCGCTTCCACCAGTTTTCCCAACAGATAACTGCAAATACCGCCAATGATCAGAACAACAATAAACAGTGTGATCCAGGCGGTCAGCATACGCAGGGAAGGCGTTGCAATGAGATCAACCAGCCATAATGCGAGCTCATCGTGGAAAATGGACGCAATAATTGCCGCTGCCAGCCAGATCACCAACGACAGAGCTTCTTTAATGAAGCCTCTCACTGCGCTAATCAGCACAGAAAACCCTAAAACTGCAATAATCGCCCAGTCTGCCCAGTTCATGCTTTCATCATTTTTTTAGAATGCCCGCGAGTGTATCAGAGGGAGGTTCTACGGTCAGGGATCAAAGTGCAACATCAATGCATTGACACCATGTTTTTTGTCGATGGCCGCTTTGTCTTCCATCAGCTTACTCTTTAGCACCTTGGGTCCCACAAAAACCCGGCTCAGCTCTCCGGCATCGCCTTTCTGCTCACGGACATAGGCGCTATACCCCTCCGCCAGAAGCTGCTTCAGCAATGACTGCGCCTTTTCTGCATCGCGAAAACTGCCCACCTGCAAAACCCAGGCTTCCGCCACGCCCTCATCCGTCAACCCTGGCGGTGAGGAGGTCTCAACCTCTACCTCTTGGGAAACCTCGGGCTGGAAGATATTTTCATCATCTATTGCCGCTTCAATATTGTCCGGGCGATCCGGTTCATCAACGACCATAGAAGGAATGTCCGGGGAGTCGGGAATTTGCGAGCGAGTATCGACCTTGGCTGCATCAGAAAAATCAAATAGTAAAGCGAACAGAATCAGAGCCAGCGCCAGCAATACAAAGCCACCGACAATGCGCTGTTTCATATTTTCACTCAACATCCTTTTTTTCCTTTTGGCAGGTTTTGCCACCAGTCCAGTATCGGACCAACAGTGAAGAAAGAGCCGAAAACGACCACTTGATCGTCGGAAGTAGCTTCACGCAGGGCCGATTCAAGAGCGTTCAGCGGAGAAGAACTGACCCTCGTTCTGGCGGATACCGGCCCATTGGCATTGTACAACATCGATGAGAGCATACCTGCATCTGCGGCTCTCGGCTGGTCTGGTATATTGCAAAAGTACCAGCTTTTAACCAGCGGTCCCAACGGGGCAAGAATATTTGGAATATCTTTATCCGCCATGAGACCGACAACCGCAATCAAGTGCCCCGAGAAACTATGGAGCCGATCTGCCAACAATGCCGCTGCCTGGGGGTTATGGGCCACATCCAACACTACCGATACACCATTGATAGTCACTTTTTGAAACCGGCCCGGCACCGCAACACC
>DDNV01000036.1:19351-20147 GCA_002341315.1 Cellvibrionales bacterium UBA2511 | reverse complement strand
ACCTTGTAGAAGCGGCCCAGCATAAACACCACGCCGCGTTCATATTCCCGCAAAATACGGAACATGGAAGCCAGTAGTACGACCACCAATACCAGCAGTATCCCGAAAAAGGTTTGCATCTCGAACATCAGTATTCTCCTTCAGTGGGTTTGCTGACCACAGCGGTCAGCCCGTCAATAGCCGTTACCCGTACTTGTTCATTCAATTGCAGGGGCGATTCTGACCGGGCATGCCAGAGTTCTCCCTCGAGCCAAATCCAGGCATTTACACCATCGACCCGTCCCACCGTTGCCATGCTTCCGATCAGATGCTCCGTGCCGGTGACTACTTTGCGATGTCGCGCCTTAACCAGCATGCTCAGGGCAAACACTAACAGGCCGATACTGAAGACTGTCAATGCAATGATCATCGGTAGGGCAATTTGGTAGGCGGGTAAGTTGGTGTCCATCAGCATGATCGAGCCGGTCAAAAAGGTGATTGCCCCACTGATCCCCATGAGACCGAAACTGGGGGCAAAGGCCTCTGCTGTCATCAGGGCGATGCCCAGCAGGATCAAGCCCATCCCCGCATAGCTGATTGGTAGCATTTGCAGAGCATACATGGCAATCAGCAGGCTGGCTGCTCCGACAATACCCGGCAGGCCAATACCCGGGTTGTAGAACTCAATAATCAGGCCATAGATGCCGACCATGAGCAGGATGTAGGCGATATTGGGATTGGTGATAACTGCGAGGAATTCGCTGCGCCAGTCCACTGACTGGTAGTGGACGGTTTCCCCGGCAGTGGACAGTGTCAC